>CAXNNN010000184.1:0-6828 GCA_964203095.1 Verrucomicrobiaceae bacterium
CAAAACATGGAACTGACTGTATTGAGGCCGCTCTTAAAATCATGAATTCGACACGGGTAGAGCTCATGATCCAATCTAAGGGAAGCAAAAATCAAAAAACTTTGTCACAAACGCCGACCATCTGGGTAACACCCCAGTGATGGGAACTCCGTTAACATGAGAAACGCCAAATACCCTGTGTGATTACCCTAGGCTTACCTGGGACGGCATGGTTCCTGAACCTCAACCTAACCACCGCACCATGACTCAAGATCTGATCGAGTTGAACCTCACACCTGCGGACTGGACCGCCATCGACGCCGCCCTCACCACCCTGGAAAACACCCTCCGTGCCGCCTTGCTGGACCTGACGCCCGAGTAACGCAGCCGCCTGACCAAGATGGGCGCCAAGAGCGAGGCCTTTGCCCGCCAAGCCCTCATCGTCGCCCGGCAGAATATCGCCAGACTACACCCAGACATGGCCGCTGAACTGCTCGATGTGGAGAGCGATCTTGCCGCCCTGGACGCCCTGCGCCCCCGTCTCGCCCGCCTGACCTCCCTGCATGAGAAAAGCGACGACAGCAGCGTGGCCCTGGGCAGCGACGTGATGGTCTTCACCCTGTCCATCTACGGCGTGCTGAAGGCCCTCGGGGCTGGAGCAGGGCTGGACGAGCTGAAGGCCCAAATGTCCAGCCGCTTCAATCGCGGCCCCCGCGCCACCCCCACACCCCCTGCGAACGGCTGATCCGCCCCCGGTCGCAAGACTCCGAGCCTTGTACGCAGAGATCAAAGCTCTGTGCGCAGGGCAGAAAGCGTTGTCAGCACCGCCCGGAAGCCCTCTGAGGGGGCTGAAGAGGCAGCGTCCCAGCCTTTTCGGCACGCTGTTGCCCGCACAGCTTTCCCGTGAGCGCCTAGTTGGCCCTTCGCTGGTAGGGCGCGTTGTCCCCAACGCGCCGCCGCCGGAGCGCTGGGCGTGGTGGTGCGGCGTGCTACCAAGATGGCCCACCGTGTATCCGGCGCTGTGGGGACACAGCGCCCTACCAGCGAGGGATCAAGCCCCGTCCTTGGGCAGAGGCGAGCAGGACAGGCTAAGGCCGGACCTTGGTCCTCACGGAATCACCACGGGTGGGCCGAGGAACTTGGGCTGGGTGCGGAAGAGGTGGATGTCGAGCACGGCCTGCACGCGGGCGAGGGCTTCCCGGGCTTGGTTTTTGAGCCGGAGCGGGGTGCTGAGCACGGCGTCGGCGGCGTTGAAGCCATAGGCATCCATGCCCAGGGAGCGGGCGAGGTAGATGGCGCGCTCGTTGTGGAAGCGCTGGGAGACGATGATGACTTGGCTTTGGCCAAAGACCTTCTGCGCGCGCACGACGGAGTCTAGGGTGCGGAAGCCGGCGTAGTCGCAGTGGATTTTGTCCAAGGGCACGCCTGCGGCCACGAGGGCGTCTCGCATGTCAGTGGGTTCGTCGTAGCCTTTGACGCTGTTGTCGCCGCTGACGATGAGGGCGCGGCATTTGCCAGCGTGGTAGAGCTGGGCGGCGGCGGCGATGCGTTTGCCAAAGAAGCGATTGCTGCGGCCATCGGGCAGCTTCTTGGAGCAGCCGAGCACGAGGGCGACTTTGATGTCGGAAGGGACCGCCGCGACTTCGCCAAAGGTGCGCTCGGCGGCGCTGCGCTGCACGCTGACGCCGCAGAGAAGGACGAGAGCAAGGGACAAAACAAAGCCCCAGGCGAGGAACTTGAAGAAGCGTCGCATGGGGCCTGGGGGAGGGGGCTGAGCTGTGGTTTACGTGTAGCTGGCTTCAACGCGCTTGGCCACGTCCTTGAAGCCGTAGTCGAAGTTGTAGATCTCCTTCAAGGACTCGAGGTAGAGGTCCTTGTGGCCGGTCTTTTCATAGACCATGGCGAGGTCGTAGAGGAGTTCCTTCTTGGTGTTGTCCATGACGGCGATGTCCTTGGCGGCGTCGCTGAAGGCGTTGATGGCCAAGTCGTTCATGTTCTTCTTCTCGAAGCACTTGCCGAGCATGAGCAGGGCCTTGATGCGGAGGTTCGGATTCTGACGGGCCTGCTGGAGTTCCGGGATGGCTTCGCCAAACATGCCGCCGTTGAAGAAGGCCTGGCCGAGGTCGAAGCGGTAGGCTTTGTCGGTGGGGTTGCGCTCGACGCGCTGCTTGGCCTCTTCCACGGCTTTCATGCCGCGCTGGCGCTTGATCTCGGTGAGGTCGGCGCGGCGCTGCTCGGCGTCGGGGGAGTGGGGGTCAGCGTCGATGCCGGCTTCGAGGGCGGCGATCTTCATGTCTTGAACCTTGTCGACGAGCAGCTCGATCTTGCGCTGCATGGAGACGTCGGACGGGTTCAGGGTGAGCGCCCAGTTGTAGTAGGCGAGGGCTTGGTCGAAATCCTCCATCTTCTCATACACACCGGCGATGTTCTTGACGGTGGTGAGGTTGTTGTTGTCCTGATTGTAGTCGATGAAGAGTTCGGCGAGCAGGGCCTCCATTTGCTCGCGGGTCATGCCCTGCTTGTTGAGCATTTCGAGCTTGTTCTGCTCGTTGCTGTCCTTCATGGCGCTGCGGAAGTCGCCACCCTGCCAGCCCTGGCGGAGGATGGAGGTGCGGGCGGCGGCGTCTTTTTCGCCTTTGATGGCGACCATGTCGCGGGGGTCTTGCTTGACGATGAGGCGGTAGACTTCAGAGGCCTTTTCGGGCAGCTCGTGCGCCATGTAATGCTCGGCCAGCTGGTGGGCGATCTTGGTATTCTCTGGATGACCGGCGCGGATGGTTTCGAGGCCCAGCACGGCTAGCTCTGGGTGACCGGCTTTCAGGCCCAGCTCATAGAACTGCAGGTTGGCCTTCACGTTGAAGGGGTCCTTTTGGAAGACGTTCTCTTCCAGCTCCCAGATGGCTTCCAGGGGGTCTTTGTTGGTGCCTTTGAACGAGAAGCTCATGCCGCCGCCACCCCCGAAGAGACCTTTCTTGACGGTCTTGGCCATCTCGCCTTCCGCAAGGCGGACGAGCATGCGTGCCTCCATGAGCAAGGGGTAGGCTTTCACCACGGGCAGGGCGAGGTTGACGACGTATTCCCAGTTCCGCTGCTCCCTGGCGAGCTGGGCTTTCTTCCACAGGTTGAGCAGTTTGGGTTCGATTTCGGCTTCGTTCACGGTGTTGCAGGTGTGCGGTTAAAGATCAGGGGGAGGACTTGGAAGGAGCGGGCTTTTTCCCAAAGCCAGTGGCGAGGCTGACCAGATGGGTCAACTCTTGACGAGCGCCGCTGGTGAAGCCCTGCCACGTGAAGCCATGCTGAAACAGCACCATCCAGCAGAAGGTGGCTGCAAGGAAGGCGGCGAGCCAAAAGACTTTGGGGAGTAGTCGCATGGTCGGAAAAAAAGAAATGCATTCTAAGGGCAGTTAGCGCCGGGAGTCCAGCGCTGAGTGCAAAAGTGTGCGCGTTCAGCCCAGCATTTCTTGGGCCCAGCGCGGGACTTCTATGCTGGCGGGTCCGATGCGCTGCTGGTCGAAGGCGTCGGAGACATCGCTGGTCTGCACATTGAACTCGAGGGTGCGCGCGCCCGCTAGCCTCGCGGAGGTGACGAACCCGGCAGCAGGATACACCTTCCCCGAGGTGCCGATGGCGACGAAGAGGTCTGCCCGCGCGAGCGCTGTGTAGATCTCCTCCATGTAATAAGGCAGTTCGCCGAACCAGACGATGTTGGGCCGCAGCTTGCCCGTCTCGCGACAGCGTCGGCACACGGAATTGGGGGCCAGGTCGTCGGCCCAAAGCAGTGCCTTCTCACAGGCTAAGCAGCGGGCGCTGAGCAGTTCGCCGTGCATGTGCAGGACCTGGGGGCTGCCGGCGCGCTCGTGTAGATCGTCGACATTCTGCGTGATGAGGGTCACGCGGCCGGGCCATTCCTGCTGAAGTCGGGCCAGGGCGAGGTGCGCGGCATTGGGTTGCACCGTCTTCAGCGCTGCGCGCCGCAGGTTGTAAAACTGCTGCACCAGCGCGGGATCGCGTGCGAAAGCCTCTGGCGTGGCGACATCTTCAATGCGGTGCCCCTCCCACAGGCCGTCAGCCGCACGAAAAGTGGGCAGGCCCGACTCGGCCGAAATACCCGCGCCGGTGAGGATGACGATCGAGCCTGGAGTGTCGGCCATCACCGCTTGATGAGAGGCAGGCTTTGTTGATTCAATCCACCTTCGATGGGGATGCGATCTGTCAGCGGGCCACTCGGCAGACCATTGTTGCCGACTGGCGGTGGCTGAGTGGTGGCGGGCTTCGCGGCGTCAGCTTTTGCCTTCTTCTCCGCCTGCTCGCGGCGATCCTCGGCTTCCTGCATGGCGCGCTTCTTCTCGCTCTTGGTCGTGGGCAGCATTTCCTGGCCGCTGGACATGGAGCGCAGTTCGCTGATGGGCGGATACTTCTTCTTCAACTCGGCCACCACCGTGTCGGGCACGCCTTCCCAAATAGTGATCAATCCATCCGCCACCGGCTTGTCGATCGTGACATAGTCCACGGGGGTGCCATTGACCATGGCCAGCAGCACCTCCCCCCGCCGAATGCGGGTCACCAACTCCAGAGCGCCCGTGCCACGAAAGTCCAGTCGCAGAGCCACGCCCTGGCCATTGCCATTGGGCGTGGGGAAGGCGTGAAAGGCGGCGATGTTCGAATGGGTGATCTCAGGCACGCGCTTGAAGACCAGGGGATGTGCTCGCCCTGGAATGGCATACCGGAAGATGCTGCGCGGCGAATCCATATCGCTTCCTTGGACGTGGAACGAGATGGTGAACTTGGGCTTGCTGCTCATGGCGGAGGCCGGGGCAGCGAGGCAGAGCAGGAACACAAATAGCGACAGAAGGCGGAGCATGGAAGAATCCAATCAGAGTTGCCCACCAATGGCAAGCCGCGCCTTCGCCGTGCCGCGAGACCACAGGAAGCGAGCGGCGACTTCGCCGTCTCTTGGCAAAACCAAGAAGAAATAACTTGCGCCTATTTAGACCCGCTGCCAGTGTCAGGGCTCGTTCGATTATGTTCCAGTGTAGCTCAGCGGTAGAGCGGGTGGCTGTTAACCACTAGGTCGTAGGTTCGAACCCTACCACTGGAGCCAACGACCAATCAAAGCCTCACAGTTTCTGTGGGGCTTTTTCACACCTGAGAAAAAACTGAAAAAAGGCCACACCCAGGCTTTACAGCTAGGTTCGCAGGTAGCTATAGTTGCTGTGCTCCTGCGGCTTCCCCAACCGGAGGCTGGGGGATCACACCAACACCCTCAACCCGATAACAACACACAACTCATCCATGAAAAAAGCATTGCTTGCTCTCTTGGTCTCCGCTGCTGGCTTCGCACAAGCCGGCGCTCCAGCCAAAGCCCCCGTCCAGGTGGCTCCAGTCGACGACACCCTTGGTTTCTCCGCCACCATTGGCTATGATTCCAAGTATATCTTCCGTGGTGTGGACTACGGTGACAGTCTCATCACTGCCAGCCTGTCCATCCCAGTGAAGCTCACTGACAACCTCACCTTCACCTTCGCTCCTTGGTATGGTTCCGCCGCTGGCGATGGCCGCTTCGGCGCAGATTTTGATGAGCTCGACCTGTTCGCAGGCCTTGCTTACGACGCTGGCTTCGCCACCATCGGCGCAGGCTATACTTGGTATTACTTCCCATTCTCGGGAGCTGAAACCAGCGAGCCTTCGATCACGATCTCCAAGAGCTTCGGCAGCATCAACTGGTTCGCAGGTGCATACCTCGACGTGGAAGCTGACGCAGGTTCCGAAGGTTTCTACTATGAAACCGGTTTCAACACCAGCATCGCTCTGACCGACAAGCTCAGCTTGGTCCCCGAAGCCAAGGTTAGCTACGGCACCGACTACTACGGTGTGGACGGCTTCAACAATGTGGTCGTTAAGCTTGGTCTGCCATACGCGCTGACGAAGACCGCTACCCTCACCCCTTACGTTGCTGGCTCCCTCGCCGTCGACGCTCTGGATGATGCTGGCGAAGACAGCTACCTCATCGGTGGCGTGTCTCTGACCGTCACGTTCTAATTTTCTAGTCGCGCTAGAAGATACAACCGCCAGACAGTCACTATGGTTGGAGGCTGTCTGGCAATCCTGGTCCGGTGAGATTTGGTTGGGTCTCACCGGACCTTGCTTTTTTGAAAGGAGGTGGTCGCAAGACCACCTTCTTTTTCTTTTCCCATGGTGGACCATTGGCTGGGTGCTGGTCTTTGGGACGCTTCTGCCATTGACCGAAATCGCCCAAGAATCGCTGCCGAGTAGGCTTGACGCTCAACACGCTTCGGTTTCCATTGCGCCACTTATGGCCGAAGCATTCCCTGACATTCCGAAGATCCAATACGAGGGTCCCAAGTCCAAGAACTCTCTTTCGTTCAAGCATTACAACGCAGACGAAGTCGTCGCGGGCAAGGAGATGAGTGACCACATGCGCTTCGGCGTCGCCTACTGGCACGCCATGCGCAATACGCTGTCCGATCCGTTTGGTGGCGGCACCGCCCAGCGCCCCTGGGATGATGGCACGGACAGCATCGCCAATGCGCAAAACCGCGCACGCGTGATGTTCGAGTTCATGGAGAAACTTGGCGTCGATTACTACTGCTTCCATGATCGCGATGTCGCGCCTGAGTTGAACAATCTGACCGAAAGCGGCAAAGCGCTCGACGCCGTCGCTGATGTGCTGCTGTCTGAGCAGCAACGCACTGGCAAAAAGCTTCTTTGGGGCACTGCCTGCTTATTCTCCCATGGCCGCTATTGCCAGGGCGCGGCCACGAGCCCGAATGCCGACGTTTATGCTTATGCCGGGGCTCAGGTGAAGAAGGCCATGGACGTCACGCATCG
>CAXNNN010000185.1:0-6773 GCA_964203095.1 Verrucomicrobiaceae bacterium
CATCTTCGGTCCTGGCCAGGAATTCAAAAGCCTCGAAGAGGACAACAAGCCCTAGCCCACGATAAACACCGTCGCTCCGCGCGCGCCGATGACGAGGCATTTCTCAATGTCCGCCGTCTTCGAGGGACCCGCAAGGAACAAGCCGAAGCCGGTGCCGATCTTGCCAATGCGCAGGTAAACCTCATGCATGTTGGCGACCAGGTCACCCACGGTCAGCACGATGAACAGATGCTCGGCGATCATCGGCAGCACGCGGTGGGGGCCGAGTTCCTTTCCGCCATCCAGACCGACCCATTTTCGCAGACGCCAAAGCGTGCGTGGAAGATCGCGGTGTGGATGCCATCCTGCTGATGTGGGTCGCTCAGGGTGTGCAGGTCGATGGTGCCAGAGAGGCCAGGAAGGACCGAGGCAATGGGCGCGTCCGCAGGCACGTTCGCTTGCATCCATGTCTTGGCTTCGTTGAGCGTGGCCCCGCGCATGACGCGCGCCCCGATCAAGTCCAGCGTGGCGATGAAGTCCGTAAGCGAGACAGTGGCTTCGAAGCTCGATTCTGGAAGCGGGCCAGTGGCCGTAGCTCCCTGGGCTTCGCGGACGGCGTTGAGAATAGTGCTTCGGCTGCTCATGGCTTGTTCTTGTGGTGCCAAGCGAGGAAGGATTGCTTCGCGGCGTTGGTTAGGTCGCGCGCCTTTGTCCAGGGGCCGGCTTTGGCCAGGTTCGCCGAGGGCAGGCCCAAGCGCGCAAACCAGCCGCTCAGTCGATATAGCCGCGGGTGCTTTAAGACGAAGGCCCCCACTTGCATCATGAGTTTCTTCCAGCGTGGGGCATGGCCTTCCGCAGTGATCTCTTGCCGCCCTTTCAAGAGCTGGGTGTGAATATCAATTTTAACCATACACACGTTTGTGCAGGAACCGCAGAGCGTGGAGGCAAAGGCCATGTCGCCGTGCTTCGCCTTGTCCACATTCGGCGCGAGGATGCTGCCAATCGGTCCCGCGATGAAGAAGCTGTAACTGTAGCCGCCGCTGCGCTGATACACCGGGCAGGTGTTAAAGCAGGCCGCGCAGCGGATGCAGGCCAGCGACTTCCGATAGTCAGGCCGTCCGAGCTGTCGACTGCGGCCATTGTCCACCAGCACCACGTGCATTTTTTGACCTGGGCGCGGCTTCAGGAAGTGCGAGCTGAACACGGTGCTTGGCTGCCCTGTGGCACTGCGTGCGAGCAAGCGCAGGAACACGCCGAGGTGCTCTTGTTTCGGGATGATCTTTTCAATGCCCATGCACGCGATGTGCACCGGGGCCAGATGCGCGCCCATGTCGGCATTGCCTTCATTTGTGCAGACGACGAAACCGCCGGTCTCGGCAATGGCAAAGTTCACCCCGGTCAGCGCCGCGTCGGCGGTGAGGAAATGATTCCGCAAATGCTGGCGCGCGGCCTCGGAGAGCTGCTGTGCATTGTCGAGTCCTGCAGGCGTGCCCAGGTGCTCATGAAACACCTCGTCCACCTCCGCGCGCTTCAGATGAATGGCGGGCACGACGATGTGACTCGGCGGCTGCTTTTGGAGCTGCACGATGCGTTCGCCGAGGTCGGTGTCGATGACTTCAATGCCGTGCTGCTTCAGGTGCGGATTCAAGTGGCACTCCTCGGTAAGCATCGACTTGCTCTTCACCAGCCTAGGCGCGCCGCGTGCTTTCAGCATGTCATGGACAATGCGTTTGTGCTCCTCACCATCGCGCGCCCAATGAACCGTGATGCCGGTCGCCTGGGCATTGCTCTCGAACTCCTCCAAGTAGTCCGCCAGCTTCGACAGCGTGTGCTCTTTGATCTGCGATGCCGCCTCGCGCAACTGCTCCCACTCTGGCACCCGCGAGGCCATGCGGTCACGTTTCGCCCGCACCATCCACAGCGTTTCGTCGTGCCATTTGGCGCGTGCGGGATCGCGCAGGAAGTCGCGGGCGGCACTGGAGTGTTCAGTGCTTGGTGATGGGTTATGATCGAGTGCTGTTTTCATGGCTCATCGAACACTAGCCGCCCAATACTTCCCCACTCGTCCCCGCCATGATTTCGGCGATGTGCACTACCTTGACCTGCGGTGCTTCGTGTCAAAGTAGGCCGCCCAAGTGCATGAGGCAGGACATGTCGGCGCTGGTGATGAACTCCGCTCCGTGAGTGCGGTCGCGACCCATGGCGATGGAGACATCGCTTTCAAAGACGGTGAATGTGCCTCCAAAGCCGCAGCATTCGTCGCAGCCTGCCCAGGGGCACAGGGCGCAGACCTTCGACCAGGGCGAGCAGCTTCGCAGGCTTTGAGAAGTCGGGCACCATGCACTCGCTGGCGCGTCCAAGGCCGAGGCCGCGCAGGCCATGGCAGCTCTGGTGGAGGCCCACGCGATAGGGGAATTTGCCGGGCAGCGACTCGACCTGCGCGATGTCGTGCAGTAACTCGCACAGCTCATGCACGCGATGAGTAAGAGGGGCGTGCTTCGCCTTCAGGCTCTCCTTCAAATGCAGCACGCAGCAGCCCGATGGCGAGACGACGTGATCGAAGCTGGCATACGACTTGGCGAAGTCCGCCACGCAGCCCGCGCCCAGGTTGGCATAGTCAGAGTTCGACATCGGCCGCCCAAAGCACAGCGGCGTCCCGGGCACTTCGACCTGATGTCCTAACCGTGTGAGCAGCGAGAGCGAGACCTTGCCGACCTGCGGGTAGAGCTGGTCGATGTAGCAGGGGATGAAATGGCCAATACGAATTTGCCCGGCAGTGCGGTCAATCCACGTCTGCCGGACAAGAGCGTTTCACCCACATCAGGGTGATCGTTTCAGAATCCGATTACTTCGGCTGCTGCATGGAGATGCAATGCAGGGCACCGCCTTCCATGACGAAGTCCTTCCCATCGATCAGGGTCAGCTCGCGGCCGGGGAAGAGTTCGCAGATGATCTCTTCGGCTTGGGCGTCCTTTTTCTTCTGTTTGAAGGTCGGGATGAAGAGGGCATTGTTCGCAAGCATGAAGTTGGCGTAGCTCGCGGGCAGACGCTCCAGGCGCCAATCCTTCACTTCCACGGCATTCGGCATTTCCAGCTCGATGATCTCCACTTTGCCACCGTCGACGGTGCGCAGGTCTTCGAGACGCTCACGGTTTTCCTTGAGGATCTTGTAGTTCGGATCGCTTTCCTTGCTCTCGACCATGCAGAGCACGGCGTCTTCGCGCACCCAGCGCACCATGTCATCGACATGACCGCCCGTGTCGTCGCCTTCGATACCCTTGCCCAGCCAGAGCACGGTCTTCAGGCCGAAGAGGGCCTTCAGTTCCTTCTCAATTTCGGCCTTGGTCTTGCCAGGGTTGCGCTTGGGATCCAGCATGACGGCTTCGGTCGTGATCAGCACGCCCTGGCCATTGGATTCGATGGCACCGCCTTCAACGACGAGGTCAGAGTGGAAGCAGTCCATCTTCAGCACTTCCGCTGCCTTGGCGGGGATGCCGTTGTCCAGATCATACGGGGGGAACTTCTCGCCCCAGGCGTTGAACTTGAAGTCATAGACCGCCACCTTGCCAGTGTCCTTCTCCTTCACGAAGATCGGGCCGTGGTCGCGGCACCACATGTCATTGGTCGGGTGGTTGTAGAGATCCACCATGTTCAGCGCGCCTTCGTTGTCGGCGATGCTCAGGCGGATCGCCATGTGCATGATCTCGGGCGCATTGATGCGCACGCGTTGGTAGCGGGTAAGGGTGGCAGCGATCTCACCGAACTTGTCCTGTAGGCGCAGATAGGTCTTTGGACAGGCGTCCTTGTTGCTGGGCCATGAAAGCCATGTGGCCTCCTGCGGTTCGAAGTCAGCAGGCAGGCGGTAGTTCTGGGGAGCGGATTTACTCATCGAGATAGCGTTGTGTCAGGGGCTGGTAGGTGTCAATGCGGCGATCACGGAAAAACGGCCAGATGCGGCGGAAGTCTTCCACTTGCTGGAGATCGCAGGGCACGACCAGAACCTCCTCGTCACTCACGGATGCCTTTGCCGTAATCACCCCATACGGATTGGCAACAAATGTTTGTCCCCAAAACTCGGTTTCTTCCTCCACGCCGACGCGGTTCACAGCCGCGACATAGCAGCCATTAGCGACCGCGTGGCCGCGCTGCACCGTCTCCCACGCAGTGTGCTGCGCGTGGCCCAGCTCGGCCTTCTCACTGCTCAGCCAGCCGATCGCAGTCGGATAAAAGAGAATCTCCGCCCCCGCGAGCGCAGCCAATCGTGCGGCCTCGGGATACCACTGATCCCAGCAGATGAGCACGCCGATGCGGCCAAATTTGGTGTCCCACACGCGATACCCCAGATCGCCAGGCGTGAAGTAGAACTTCTCATTGAACCCAGGGTCCTCGGGGATGTGCATCTTCCGATACTTGCCCAAATAGGTGCCGTCGGCGTCGATGATGGCCGCTGTGTTGTGATACAAGCCTGGGCCGCGCTTCTCGAACAGCGATGCGATGATCACCACGCCCAGCTCCTTGGCCAGCGGGCACAACGCCTCGGTCGTGGGGCCAGGAATTTTCTCTGCCAAATCGAACCGGCCCGTGACCTCGCCCTTGCAGAAATATTCCGTGAGAAACAGCTCTTGCAGGCACACGATCTGCGCGCCCTTGGCGGCGGCCTCGCGAATGAGGATGATGTGGCGTGCCAGTGCCTCCGACGCGGTGGCGTAGGCGCGGCTTTGCACGAGACCCAGGGTAACTTTGGACATTCGCAGCATAAAGACGATGCGTTCCAGCGAGGCAAGGCGAAGTTCGCAGCCTTCATGACACGCAGCCTGACTTCTTTGTTCCTCTTCATCACCGGCCTTGGAGTGGCGAAGGCAGAGAGCTTGTTCATCGACTACTCGCTCAAGCCGAAAGCCGCCGCGCTGCTGAAGTATAGCCTGTGCATCCTGGACCCGAGCGCGCAGGTGGACCTGAAGCCCGCGCAGCAAAAAGGCCACCGCATCCTCGCTTACATCAGCTTCGTCGAGCTGGCGAAAGGCTCACCCGCCGCCACTGCGGCTGAGAACCGCAAGGTGCCCCACGTTGGCCAGAACGAAGCCTGGGACAGCCATTTGCTCGATGTGCAAAGCAAGGCGTGGCAGGACTTCATCCTGGACGACTGTGCCGCCAGTGCGGTGGCCAAGGGTTTCGACGGATTCTTCCTCGACACGGCTGACAGCGTGCAGCGACTGGCCGATCCGCATGCAGGCTGGCGGGCGCTATCGAAGATCATCCGCCAACTGCACCAGCGCTGGCCCAAGAAAAGCATCGTCCTCAATCGAGGCTTTGAGCTGCTTCCCGAGTTGAAGGCTGTGCTCAGTGGCGTACTGGTCGAGAGCGTTTATCAGGGCTTCGACGCCGCGACCAAGCGCTACCAGGCCACGAATGCTGACGGCATTCGCTGGATCGAGGCCCGCATTCGGGAAGCCCAGGCACTGGGGCTGAAGGTGTATGCCGTGGACTACGTGCACCCCGTGCAAAAGCCGCTGGCCCGCCGCACGGCAGCGCGTTTGCAACAGCTCGGTTGCACACCTTTGTTAACCACTCCTGACCTCCTTGGCGAGGTGCTGGCTCCGCAAGCTGACGAATAAGTTGACGAATCTAAAGAAGCGGCTAACATCGCCGCCCCACTTACCAAACTTTTAACTGCAACACCACCATGGGTAGAATTTGTCAAATCACAGGCGCACGTCCAACGACGGGCAACAAGATCCATCGTAGCGGTTTGGCCAAGAAGAAGGGTGGTATCGGTCGCCACATCACCAAGCGTGTGAAGCGCTGGATCTACCCGAACGTGCAGAAGAAGCGCATCTTCGTCCCCGAGCTCAATGAGTGGGTAAAGGTCGAAATCACCTGCCGCGCCCTGAAGACCATCGACAAGAATGGCGCTTACAAGACCCTGGTGAAGGCTGGCCTGATCAAGCCCATCGAGCGCAACATTAGCAAAGCCGCCGCTGTCAAAGCAGCAGCGTAAGCTGAAGACATCATTTCAAAAGCCGGTTCCGCAAGGGGCCGGCTTTTTTGTGTTTGCGCAAGGAGCGGCGTGCGTCCCGCCGCCGCCCCCGGTGACCTATGAGTTCAAGAGATCCGACGATGGCCTCGACGCCGTCCACCCATTCGCCACGGCTGAATTGAAGCCTGAAAGGCTTCGGCAATACAGCCCTGGGTTGACAGAGTTTGACGAGGGCTACCCTGGGATGATGAGTGATTGAGAGGCGCAAACCCGAAACATCGTCGAAGCCCGAGCCTCCCCAGCAGCGCTGAGGGGAGCGCTGCTGGATAGCGAGGAGGCTGGCATCGCGTGGATTTGCGCTATCTCGCTGCGCGGGCCAACCCAGGGAATCGCTCGTTCCTCGCTCATCCCTGGGCTGCATTACAGAAGCCTTTCAGGCTTCAAGCCACCACTGCGGATAGTTTGCACGCTAAAAGCGTGAACACCGAACAGCGCTACGCCATCAGCCCCACCGGTTGCAAGCTCGCGCCTGGAAAGACCTTCATCGCTTCCACGTCGCTCAGGCTCATCGAACCGCGCAGCACCTCGGCAAACACGGAGCGGAATTCATATTGCATCGCCACGCCGCCGGGGCCGAGGGGGTTCTTTTCGTCGATGGCACTGATTGGCCAATCGCCGAGCACTCGCCCGCCCTTTACCTTGTCACCCAGGGCCATGAAGCAGAAGCCGCGACCGTGGTCGGTGCCCAGCGAAGCATTCTCATAAATCCGCCGCCCGAACTCGGTGGTGATCATCACGGTGTAATTTTTCCGCTGCT
>CAXNNN010000186.1:0-6713 GCA_964203095.1 Verrucomicrobiaceae bacterium
GGCTCGTTTCCTTCGCGACTCTTTACCGAAAGGTGCGATAGCCTACCATGTTCTTCCGCAGTCTCTCGAGCGCCGTCCCTGAACGCGCCTGGTCCCAAGCCGAGTGCTGGCAGGTGCTGCGCGACGCGCCCGCCGTTCAGGCGCTGAAACCGCGCTCGCAGACGCTGCTGGAAAAGGTGCTCCTGGGCAGCAACGGCATCCAGACCCGCCATCTCTGCGCTGATGACTTGAAGCCCCTCCTGTGCCGGGATGCGCAGGCTCTCAATGAAACCTTTGAAGCCCATGCGCCCAAGCTCGCCGCTGAGGCCCTACGCTCGGCCTTCGCCAAGGCGGAGATTGACACCTTGGACGCGCTCTTCGTCTGCACCTGCACCGGTTACCTTTGCCCCGGCCTGACTAGCTACGTTGCGGAAAGTGTCGGCCTGCCTGCCAGCACTGCCTTGCTCGACATCAGTGGAGCCGGTTGCGGCGCAGCTCTGCCCACCCTGCGCGCCGCATGTCATTATCTAGCAGCCCATCCCACCCATCGCGCAGCTGTGGTAGCGGTGGAGGTGTGCAGCGCGGCCTTTTATCTGAATGACGACCCCGGCGTGCTCATCAGCCTGTGTCTCTTTGGCGATGGTGCCGCAGCCTTGGTGCTGGACGGGGAGGAGGTCCGCCGAAAAGATCAGCGCTTTCACAGCTTCCGCACGCTGCACCTGCCAGAGCAGAGGGAGAAAATCCGCTTCATCAATCGCGAGGGTAGGCTCTGCAACCAACTGCACCGCGCCGTGCCTGAGATCGCTGCCATCGCTGTCGAACAACTCTACCCAGGCAACCAGACGAAACTCATCAGCCACGCCGGTGGCCGAGACGTGCTGGAAGCCATCCGCACCCGATTACCCAATCAGGAACTGGCCGAGGCCTCGCAAGTGCTGCTGCATCGCGGCAATTGCAGCAGCCCCAGCGTGCTCATGGCGCTAGAGCACGCCCTCCATCAGCAAGCCGAACCCGAAAACCTGTGGCTCACCAGCTTCGGTGCTGGCTTCGCCTGTCACGGCTGCCAGCTCAGCTAGGAAGGCCTACTTCGCCACCTTCTCGTAAGCCGCAAAGGCCTCTGCGATCTTCGCGCTCTTCTCGTCGCCGGTGTGGAAGATCACGCGGTAGCGGAACTTCAGCGTGCTGCCCTTCGCCTGCTTGTAAGTGCCGGGTTCGCTCGTCTTGTCGAAATCCTGCCAGCCGAACGGATTCGCGCAAAACAGGCCGTAGTCGCGCACATGCCAAGTCGTCGGGTAGCGGAAGCTGCTCGGGTGGTTCAGGATCGCGATGCCCACCGCGTCGCCCTGCACCCTGCCGTAGTAATCCACCCACTTCGCGGCCTTGCCCCAGGCCTCGACATCCTTCAGACCTTCGCTGTTGATGATGTGACCGGGCGCGACGCCCTTCTCCTGCTGCTTCACGTCCATGCTTGAAGGAATGCGCAGGCCGAAAGTTCCGTCCTTGTTGTCGCCCCACTCCACGTCGCCGTCGGTCGCCTTCAGGTCGATGTCGAAGTCGATGATGCGGGAATCAGCTGTGGCGCTGAAGGTGATGCGGCGCTCATCTTCAAGCTGCCTTTTGCCATCGGGCGACATCCAGTCATTGGTCACCACGATCACGCCCGCGTCCTTGCCACCTTCCAGCTTGAGGAACTCGCGATGCTTCGTGGTGGCGATCTTCGCACCGGCAGCCTCGGCTTTCTTGGGATCGCTGACACTGGCCTTCTCGGCCCAGAAATTCCAGCCGTTCACCTCCATGTGCGTGAACCAGAACGAGCGGTGATGCGGGTGGTCGTGCGTCTCGCCCTCCGTGGTCAGCATCGGGTAATCGCGCGTCATCTTCTTCCCCGTGGGACCAATGATAGGCCAGAGGATCGGCTTGTTCTCCGACAGCGTGACGTATTCGGTGAACAGTTGACCATCGATTTTCACCACGGCACCAGCGGCGTTCTTCTCCACCGTTATGTCGGCGAAAGCAGGAGCAGCCAGGGCAAGAAGGAGCGGCAGGAGGCGGATCGGATTCATAGAGTGGGAGTGTATTACGCTGGTCACCGGGCAGTTCCAGCAGTGAGCGCAGTCAATCTTTGCCGCACCGCCGCTGCCACGTGCACGGGCTGGATGCCGGTCATGCAGTCGTAGTGGCCGAAGGGGCACTCCCGTTTGAAGCACGGGCTGCACGCTACGTGATTCCGCATCAAGCTGTGCTGCGGGCCAAGCGGGCCGGTGAGGATCGGCTCGGTGCTGCCGAAGATGCTGACGGTGGGCACGCCCAGCGACGCGGCCATGTGCATGGTGCCGGTATCGTTGGTGACCAGCAGGGTGCAGGCGCGCAGGTGCTCGATCAGTTCGCTCAGGGACGTCTTGCCCACCAGATTCACATGCTGCACGCGCAGCATCGAAGACAACTGCTCACCCATCTCCCTCTCTGCGGGGGCACCAACGAGCACCCACTCAACGCCCGGCACGGCATTGGCTACCTCGGCGTAGCGTTCCAGGGGCCAGCGCTTGGCCGGGCCATACTCAGCCCCAGCGCAGATGCCGACGCGGATGACACCATCGCGGCTCGTCGCAGGGCCAGTGGCGAAAAGCTCAGGCCGGTCCGTGATCGCGCCGCTGTGGCGCGCCAGGCGCAGATACTTGTAGGCCTGATGCTCCGGCGCTGCGCCGGGCTTCTGCTCAGGCGTGATCTGATGCAGCAACTTCGCCCGCAGCGAGCCTTTGAACCCGACCAACCGCGGGATGCCTGCCAGCCAGAATTCCAGCGTGCTGCGCGTGCTGTTGGTGAAGATGATCGCGGCATCGAAGCGCGTGCGCTCGCGGACGCGTTTGGCCACGCTGAAGACGCCCTCCTTGCCGTCCTTGGTAATGATGTCGTCGATGATGCCAAGCGATTGCCAAAGCTGCGCGAGCTTGCCCGGCGTGAAGACGGTGAGGCGCAAATCAGGGCGACCCTCGCGCAGCGCCCGCACCGCTGGGAAGGCCATGCAGGCATCACCCAGCCAGTTCGGCGAGCGCAGCAGCAGTTCGAAGGGTTGCAGGCTGCGCACCTCGTAGCCCTGCGGCAGCGTGATACCGCGCCGGTAGTGTTGCAGCAGGAACTCCGGGTTCGGCGTCTTCCAGCGGTTGTGCACCCAGAACCAGTTCTCCGGCGCTTCGCGAATAACACGCTCCACCACAATGTTCAGCGCAGCGGTGATGCCTTCCGCCGTGGGCTGCGACTCCCCGCTCTGCACCGGCGGATAGAAGATCAACCGCCAACGCCCCGGACCGTCGTCATAGACACCAATCGGCACCAGCGGCGTGCCACAGCGAATCGACATCAGCGCGGGCAGCGAAGTCGTCGACGCCAGCCGATCAAAGAACGGGCACCACACGCCCTTGTCCCCCGCGTGCTGATCGACAAGCACGCCCAAGGCACCGCCATTCTCGCGCAGATGCTTCATCGGCTCCGCGAACCCCGCGCTGCGATCAAAGAGCACATAGTTCAGCTTCTCGCGATTCCGCCGCACATGCGCGTCCAGGTAAGGATTCGCCAGTGGCTGGTAGATGCTCGACGGCTGCCGTCCCTGCCCCACAATGGACGGCACCTGCGTGAGCAGCTCCCAGCAACTCAGATGCATGACCGCATACAGCACCGGCTTCCGCTGCGCCGCGATGGCCGCCGGATACTGTGCGCCCTCGACCGTGACACAGCGCCGCACCGCCTCCTCGCCCATCAGAGGCAGCTTCAGTCCGCAAAGCAGATTGCCTCCCAGCGAAGCAAAATGCCGCCGCGCCACGATCCAGCGCTCCGCCTCCGTTGACTCACGCCCATAAGCGATGCGCAGGTTCTCGAGTGCCAGCCGCCGATAGCTCCACGCGGTGTAAAACCCGATACGCCCCAGCATTCGCCCCAAACGGCAAACCCACACCAGCGGCAGCAGCGAAAGCCCAAACTCAAACGCTCGGAACACCGCATAGACCAAGAGATGCCCAACGCGCTGAAAATGGGTGCTAAGAGCAGAGGGAGGTTTTGCCATGAATTCGAGAGCCTTCAGCTAACCACGGGCTCGCGGAAGATTCATGGCAAAAGTGAACGCACCCTGCCTCTAAATCGCCGCGCCCGCGTCTTCCTCCGTGCCATCGCCAAGCGCACGAATGATCATGCCCGCGGCGACGGTGTTGTTCGTCTGCTCATCGACGAGCACGAAGCTGCCGGTGGTGCGGTTCTGGGTGTAGCTGTCGAAGAAGATCGGGGCGCTGGTGCGCAGGCGAATGCAGCCGATGTCGTTGAGGTGGAACTCCTTCACGTCGTCGTGCTTCTTCAGCGTTGAGATGTCCACCTTGTAGAGCACGTCGGTGACAATAGCGCGCAGGTCGTTGGTCGTGTGGCGGAGATGGAAGCGGGTGCGGGGTTTGAGCGTTTTCTTGTCGGCGAACCAGCAGATCATGGCGTCGAACTCCTGCGCGGTTTGCGTGGGTTCACTGGCCTTGACGATCATGCCGCCACGGCTGGTGTCGATCTCATCCGCGAGCGTGATGGAATATGAGAGCTGTGGGATGGCTTGCTCCTGCGGTCCCTCGAAGGTGTGGATGCCGGTGATGGTGGACTCCATCGCGGACGGATACGCAATGACCTTGTCGCCGACGGTGAAGGTGCCGCTGGCCATGCGCCCGGCGAAGCCACGATAATCGTGGAGGTTGCCGAGCTTCGCATCGGTCTGGTCCGAGATCGGGCGGATAACCCACTGCACGGGGAAGCGGGCCGGATCAGCAGCGGTTTCGGCATGGACTTGCACCGTCTCCAGATGGCCGAGCAGGGTCGGACCTGTGAACCACGGCGTGTGCTCACTGCGATCGACGACGTTGTCGCCATTGAGCGCGCTCATCGGAATCGGCGTGACCTTCGGCAGGTTCTCCAAGCCCTTGGCAAAGGCCATGTAGTCGCCCACGATCTTGTCATAAACCGCTTGGTCGAAGTTGACCAAGTCCATCTTGTTCACGGCCAGCACGATGTGGCCAATGCGCAGCAACGACGCGAGGAAGGTATGGCGCATGGTCTGCTCGATGACGCCGAGACGTGCATCGATCAGGATGATCGCAAGGTCCGCCGTGGATGCACCCGTGACCATGTTGCGCGTGTATTGAATGTGCCCCGGTGTGTCGGCGATGATGAACTTCCGCTTCGGCGTGGCGAAGTAGCGATAGGCCACATCAATGGTGATGCCCTGCTCGCGCTCAGCGCGCAAGCCATCGGTCAACAGCGCAAGATTCACATGCCCATCGCCTCGACGCTTGGAGGATTCTTCGACGGCGAGGAGCTGGTCTTCGAAGATCGACTTCGAGTCATACAGCAGGCGGCCAATGAGCGTGCTTTTGCCATCATCGACAGAGCCGGCGGTAGTGAAGCGAAGAAGCGAGGACTCTGAGGCATCTACGATGCCGGAGATAGAAGTTGGAAGATTGGAGATGGGCGTGCTCATGGGTAGGAGGCGGCTGAGCCGCCGAAGTTGAAAGATAGCAGATGGGAGATCGGGTCAGGGTTCGTTGCTTCTTGCGGCGGTGGAGCGGATCAGGCCGGAAATGAGTTTGCCAATCTTGATGGTGGACTGCTGAGTTTTGAGAGCAGGTTCGGCGTATGCAGGATAAACATCAGCCACCACATAAAGCAGCGATCTGACTTCGCCATTCGAGGCTAGGGCGATGTTGTAGAAGTGGCCTTTCTCTTTGAGGTTCAGTCGTTCGAAGCCTTCAGCGATGTTCGACATCACTGACACCGCAGCGCGAGTGATCTGACCTTTCAAACCAAAGTCTCGCTGTGTGGCTTCGGAATCAAAGAGCCGGTAGATCGCAACGACTTGCAGCCTAGCCAACTGCCATGCTTCCAAGTCTTCGAATTGCATTTGCCGATCTTCCATCTTCAATCTCCCAGCTTCGGAGGCGCAGCCTCCTAGAAATAGCCTTCCTTTTTGCGGTCTTCCATGGCTGTCTCGCTGCGCTTGTCATCCGCGCGGGTGCCTCGTTCAGTCTGGCGGGCAGCGGCGACTTCGGCTACGATTTCATCAATTGTGCTGGCAGTGGATTCGACGGCGCCGGTGCAGGTGGCGTCGCCAACGGTGCGGAAGCGGATGGTCATTTCCTGGACCTTGGGCTTCTCTTCGTCGAGCAGCGGAATGATGCCGGTGCTGGCGTCGAGGAGCTGGCCATGGCGGTTGATGATTTTCCGCTGATGACTGAAGTAGAGCGAGGGCAGTGGGATGTTCTCCTGGCGGATGTATTGCCAGATGTCCATTTCGGTCCAATTGCTTAGCGGGAAGACGCGGAAGTGCTCTCCGAAGTGCTTCTTGCCATTGAAGATGTTCCATAGCTCGGGGCGTTGGTTCTTGGGGTCCCACTGGCCGAACTCATTGCGATGGCTGAAGAAGCGCTCCTTGGCGCGGGCTTTCTCTTCGTCGCGTCGGCCACCGCCAAGGCAGGCGTCGAACTGATGTTCTTCGATGGTGTCGAGCAGCGTCACGGTTTGCAGCTTGTTGCGGCTGGCATTGTGACCGGTTTCCTCCTGCACGCGGCCTTCGTCGATGGACTTCTGCACCAAGCCAACCACGAGATCAGCGCCGATGAGCTTCACGAAATCATCGCGGTAGGTCATGGCTTCGGGGAAGTTGTGGCCGGTGTCCACGTGCAGAAGCTTGAATGGGAGCTTCGAAGGATAGAAGG
>CAXNNN010000187.1:0-6708 GCA_964203095.1 Verrucomicrobiaceae bacterium
CCATCATCACTCGCGACGAAGAAGTCACTGGCGAACTGCTCAACGAAAGTGTCCTGCGCTCTGCTGCCAAGGTCGAGGCTGACCTCATCTCGCCCGAGTCCATGCGCAGCACCGCAGAGATCACTACGTGGAATGAGTCCACTGAAACCGTGGGCCTGCGCATTCCAGAGATGCCGCCCACACCAGTGCTGTCGATTGCCGAGCAATTGGTCGCTGCTGGCACCGAAGAGGCAGAGATTGAGCGGCGCGCCGCAGCTGCGCTTGATTAAGCGGCAACGAATGTGAGGACAAAAAAGCCAGGCCCTTAGTAGGGCCTGGCCACGTCGTGAGACTTGGCTCAATCTCAGTGATTGGCTGCCCGCTCAATGTGGTGGCCAACGTGCCCGACGTCTCTGCCAACGCCGCGGAAGGTGTTGCAGCTAGTGCCGACGAGGGTGCAAAGAACAGCGGCGAGGAGCATGAGAGTCAGCTGTGTTTTTGATGTTTTCATATATGAATGCTTGGATGTGGGTTGGGTTATTGGTGGGCGAATCAGTTTCCCATGACGAGCTCTTCGTTGGCGGCATGGACGTATTGTTTGATGGCTAGTTCGACAGCTTCGCGGGTTTCGCCGGTGCGCTTCTGAATGCGTCCGAGCAGCTCGTCTTGCTTGCCTTCAATGAATTGAAGATCGTCGTCTGTGAGCTTGGCCCACTTCTGTTTCAGGTTGCCCTTGATGATGTTCCAGTCGCCTTTGATTTCGAGGGTGGTCATAGTGTTGTTTCGTTGGTTTGGGTGAATCCGGTTCAGCAATTGGGCCTAGTAGGTGCGGGTGGTCTGCGTCTCCACGGTATTGGAGAAGGGCCTGTTCACCGTGGTCTGCTCCGTGGTGGTCGTGCTGGCATTGGGGTGGCGTGACTCGCGCACATAGGTGCATTGGTTCAGCGTCAGTAGAGCGGCCAGCGTAACGAGGTAAAAGGAAGTGGTTCTCATGAGGTGATGTGGATGGGTTTGGATGATTCGGTTATCAGGGGGTGAGTCAGTAGAACAGGCTCCGGAATCCCCGGCTCAGCTTGTTCATGCGCTGGTCGAGGTGCATGGCGTCCATGCCCTTGCCCATGGCTTGCGATCCTTCATCCGCGATGTGGGCGGCGTGTCCGTAGGCTGAGCCAAGACGCTCCTGGATCTCCTCGAGCAGGCGCGCGGCACGGCTTTGTGGTGGTTCAGGAATCAGCACGCGTGCAATGAGCACTGCGGCCATGCCCAGGCCTGCTGCCGCGATCAACGCGCTAGCTGGATTCTGGCGCACATAGGCCTCAATGCATGAGGTGGGCTTGTTCGTAGCGCAAGTGGTGCTGGCGCTGCCCGGCAAGGTGGGCGTGTCATGGAGGTCATTCATGGTTGGTTTTAGGTCGTGGGTTTTTGACAGCAGAGTTCGAGCGATTTGATCACGCCTAGCGACAGCAAGGCGGGGCGTAGCAGGGCACCGCCGACCGCTGTGACAGACGCCACTAACACGCGGGTTGGTAGCAGGTTGATCATCACTCCAGCAGCGAAGGCGGCGGCTACCGCTTTGACAGGTTCGCGGGCGGCGTAGTCTCTCATCTCGCCGAGCAGGCGCTTGGCGGAGAGTTCCACGGGTTGCATTGGTTGGTCCTCATTCATGGGATGAATGGATAGGTCGTCCGGTGCTTCATCTCTATGGGGTGTAATCCCACCGCGTCCGTTGTCTGGTGTTGGGTGGTAACCAGTGAGCGAAAACAAAAAACGGTGCCGAGGGAGCGGTTGGGATCGTTTCGATCCAGCAACTCATCACACCCAGCACCGTCTCGTGTTAGCAAAGGAATTACAGGCGATTACCGCTGAGTGACAGTCTTGGCGCTGAGCGCTTCAGCCTTGTCCAGATGAGACTTGAGGGCGGGGATGGTTTTGTCCACCCAGCTTTTCAGGTCTGCATCCTTGGCTTCCTTGGATGCCTCTTCGAAGTTGCTGATGCACTTCTTGTGGTCGCTGATGATGACGGCAAGGAAGTCCTTATCGAACTTCGCGCCGCTCTGCTTTTCCAGGTCCTGGTAGGTGGCTGCATGAGCCGGGGCGATCACGGTGGAAAGCTCGACTCCCTTTTTCTCGGCCAGCGCGGTCAGCTCACCGTTCACGGCGGTGTGGTCGGTCACCAGAGTGCCCGCCAGTTCACGCACGTCCGAGCGTTTCGCCTTGGTCACCGCCAGTTGGGCGATCTTCACTTCCGCCATACCAGCGGCGGCTTCTTGCTTGACGAATTTCACGTCGGCGGCATTGAGCGTGTCTTTGTCCGAGGCCATGCCTTGGGGCACTAGCAGCATGGCTGCGAGCACGGCGAGACTGGAGGCTGAGAGGGTGTGGATGATTTTGGTTTTCATGTGTTTGTGTGTGTTGATGTCCTTACTTTTTGCCTGTGATGTTTTCATTGGTTTCACAGGCCGCATCGTTAGGAGAGCCGTGATGCGTTCACCATGGGGTGAAACCCGACTCATTCGTGAATGCATGAATGCAAAGAGGGAGCGGTTGCCCGCTCCCTCTCGAATGCTTTGAATGACGGATTCTTGCCGCATTAGAAGCGGAACTTCACACCGACCCGACCGACGGTGAAGTCGCTGTCCTGGTCGTCCGCGGCGAAGTGGTAGGTGCCATCGACGAAGAGCCCCATGCAGTCCATGCTGGCGAAGCGGGCTTCGATACCGGCTCCCAGATGGTAATCGGTGTTGTTGTCACCGTTAACACTCATGGCAGCACCGCCCATCATATAGGGAGCGACGCAAAGGCTGGTGATCGGGGCACGCAGCACGAGGCTACCGTCGAACTGATGATGCTCGCTGCTGGTAGCGAAGAGACCGTAGCTGCCCTGGAAGCCGATGTATTCCGTGAAGAAGTAATCGAAGAGCACACCGCCACCGGCGGCGTCTGCGCCATCCTCTTTGGGGAAGATGCCGCCACCGAAAACGCCAAAGGCTGCCCCTGGGGCGAAGCAATCACAGCCTGCCTGGGCCATGGGTTGCACCACTTTGCCGCTTTTGCCAGAGTCGGTGGTGGTGGCACCCGCGTGTGCGCTGGAGACCAGTGCGGCGGAGATGAGGAGAGTAAAGATGGATTTCATAGGTAGCTGTGTCTGTCTTGCTGGGTTGGGTTTGTTTTTGGGGAGTGCCCCAAAAACGCAGTTCACTAAGCGCGACTGTGTAACCGCAGCCATGGGGTGAAACCCCACCTCCAAGGCGCAGCCAAGCAAGCGGTTAAGAGTGGCGACGGCATGGTTACACCCCATGGTTGAAGGGAGGGAAGTGCAGCAGCTTGCGGGGAAACATATTTCTTAACCAAGCTATCTCTATGGACATCACATCCGCGCCCACATCCGCCGTTGAACACCCCACAGTCGGCATAATCACCGCTAGACTGCTTCTGCGGCTGGCTCTGCGAAAGGAACATGAACAGCTAGGCGATGAAGAGGCCGAGCTAGCGAGCATCAAAAGAGCTGACTGGGGCAAGCCTGGACCTGCCTGCTCAGACAACCAACCATGATCACCACGAGGCCGCTTCTGCCGCTAACCGCTCCGAGGATTGTCTGCGCGAGATCGTTACTATCCGCAATGCCTGGCCCGACGAGTGACTGCCTCGTTAATGCTCATGGGGTATTCACCCCATGGCTGCGAGGTGGCATGCCGCCGAAGCTTCCAATTGGACACATGAACGACAGAGACCCCATATGAAACTCAATCGCCGCAACAAGCTGGCAGCGCAGTATCTGATCGCCCTGAGGGTCCACTTCGAGCAGGGCTCACCAGAGAGCTTGCTAGCGGCTCACTCACTAGGCAGCGAGATCGTCAGTCTAGGCTTGGAGACGCTGGACCTAGCCAAGATCCATGATTGCGCGGTTACAGAGCTGTTGCCGCCCGACTGCGCCAAGGAGATGCATGACGCCATGGCCATGCAGGCGGCCCCATTCTTCGCGGAGGCGATGCTGCCGATTGAGAAGACGCATCGTGTGGCTCTGGAGGCGAGCACCGAACTCAGTCGCATGAACCTCACGCTGGCCCAGCTCACTGCCCAGCTGGAGGACTCCAATCGTGAACTGAAGCTTCAAATCAGTGACCGCAAGACCACGCAGGCCGCCCTGAAGATGAGCGAGCGTGCGACTGGTAAGTTGCTCGAAGAGTCGCGCCTCCTTGAGCAGCAGCTGCAAACTATGGCGCACAAAATTCTGCTCGCCGACGAGGAGACGCGAAAGAAAATGAGCCTGCAACTCAATGATGAAATCGCACAGCCATTGCTGGGTATCCATGTTAGGCTGCTCATATTAAAGAATGAGGCGGAAGCGAATCATACCAGTCTGACCAAGGACATTACCATTACACAGCGGCTGGTCGAGCAATCGATGCAGACTCTCAAGCAGTTCGTCAGCGATTTCGGCATCCCTCATGAAGTATAAGCAACCCTCTCTTTACGGCTGCTATCTGGCGGCGTTACGCAAGTATCTGCAATCTAGTTCAGTCGTGAACTTGGCGGCCTCGCGGAAGCTCGGGCTACGCTCTTTAAAACATGGGCTCGAAACCCTGGACCTCGCCCGCATGCACGAGGAGGCACTCATTGAGCTAGTGCTGCCGCATCACACGCTGCGAACTCGTGATGCGATGATCCGGCGAGCCGGTGTCTTCTTTGGCGAAGCCATCACCCCGATTGAGCAGACTCATCGCGGCGCGCGAGAGACCAATGCTAGCCTGAGCGAAGTCGTGAGATCCCTGAACCAGCGCACGCAGGAGCTAGCTACATCCGTCCAGGAGCTGAAGCAGGAGATTCTCCAGCGCAGAGCTGTGGAAGAAACGCTGCGCGCGAGCGAGTTGACCACCAGTCAATTGCTCGAAAAATCACGCCAGATGCAGGAGCAACTAAGGCACCTTTCGCGGCAGCTCTTGTCCGCGCAGGAAGAGGAGCGTCGCAAGATCAGCCGCGAGCTGCATGACGTGATCGCCCAGACGCTTACCAGCATCAACCTCCAGCTTGCGACGCTGAAGACCGAGTCCGGTTCCAGCGTTAAGGGCCTGCGACAAAGGATCGCTGCCACGCAGCGCTTGGTGGAGAAGTCCGTTAACATTGTGCATCGCTTCGCACGTGATCTGCGGCCGACAGTGCTAGATGACTTGGGTCTTGTGCCGGCTCTCATATCCTTCCTGAAGGGCTTCACGCAGGACACAGGTATCGAGGTCAGCTTGAAGGCCTTCGAGGGGATCCAGGAATGCAATGGAGAGCGCCGCACTGTCCTGTATCGTGTCGCCCAGGAGGCTCTCTCCAATGTGGCTCGCCATGCGAAGGCAACCCGTGCTGTGATTAGCATTCGGAAGCGAAAGGACAGTATCTTCATGGAGATCTCAGATGACGGCCAGGGCTTCGACGTGGCAGAGATTGCACAGTCGCATAAGCGCAATCGTCTGGGCGTGCTCGGCATGAGAGAGCGGGTAGAGATGGTCGGTGGCACGTTCAGTGTCACCTCTAGCCCAGGCAATCCGACCAAGGTGCTAGTCGAGATGCCGACCGCTTCTGCTTTGACGAAGAACCCGCCAACGAAGCCCAACAAACCACCCGCACCGCCACCACCATGAATCCGATCACTGTCCTCTTGGCTGAAGATCATACCATTGTTCGCGAAGGCCTGCGCGCGTTGCTAAAACTAGAAAAGGATATCCTCGTCGTCGCCGAGGCGCAGGATGGCCGCCAGGCCGTGGCGCTGGCTGCGGAATTGAAGCCCTCTGTGGTCGTGATGGATATCGCGATGCCATTGCTCAATGGGATGGAGGCCACACGGCAGATCCTTCATGCCGATCCGACGATCAAAGTGCTAGTGCTATCAGCCCACAGTGATGACGCGTATGTTAATCGCGTGATGGAGCTTGGAGCCTTCGGGTACTTGGTCAAGCAAACCGCTGCACATGTACTGCCCGAGGCCATCCGCCGCGTTCATCTGGGCAAGAAATGCTTCAGCCCCAATATCTCCCTGCGGCGCAAGGAGCGTGCACTGAAGGCCAAGGCTAGAGGTGACCTGCCTCCCCAGAAGGTCGCCCAGATCAGCTCTCGCGAGACGGAGGTGCTACAACTCATCGCCGAGGGCAAGGCAAACAAGCAAGCGGCTGAAGAGCTCAAGATTAGTGTCAAGACGGTGGAGAAGCATCGGCAGAGCCTGATGGATAAGCTTAACATTCACGACACAGCCGGACTCACGCGCTATGCTATCGCTACAGGCATCATCGAGAGCAGCGTGCAGGGCACCACTCTTTAGCAGCGTGGGAAACGGGGCCTGTTTCAAGGCCCGGAAGATGTGCAGAGAGGCGGGTGATCACCCCATATCATGGGCTCCCTGCGCAGTGTAGTATCGAAGTTGTAACGGATGATCAGCCTACCACCGGTTCGCCCACAGGCACCGGGGAGGTGGCGGTCGCTAAAACCATGAACGACGGACCATGAACACCCTGCATCCAAACCGCGAATGCCCCCTCAATTGCAAGTTTCGGAACACCGCCGAGTGCGTGTGCAATCTGATCAACGTCTCCAGTGATCACCCCAACATCACCTTGGGGCACCATATCGGACTGCGACATACTTACGGAGCCGAGGGATTGCCGTCCTGCGTTCGCGGACCTGTGGGCTCCGCTTATTGGTCAATAGCCTATGATGGAGCAATCCACGCTAGCGCTTAAGTCAGGAGTT
>CAXNNN010000188.1:0-6706 GCA_964203095.1 Verrucomicrobiaceae bacterium
CGTGAGCGACTCAGGTCGCCGTTTTGTGCGCTACCCGAAGACCACGGGGGAAGCCATCTGTTACCTCTCCGACAGTGTGGCGATTCCGGCCGCCAGCGACATCACTGCCGACCCAGCGGGCCGGTCCTTCTTGGTGCCAGCGGCCAAGGCTGCGCAACCAGCGCGCGCGGTGTCCTGGTATGGCGCTTATCTGGCCACAGTCGTATTGAATGCTCGCCACGGCTACCCAGACAAGTGTGTCCCTGCGACCTGGAGCTACCTGGAACTGGCCAATGGCTACTCGTTGCCCACCTTCGCCACCTGGGGCTGGGCCGCGCAAGGGGGAGCAGCTGCTCTGGCTTATCCAACCGGTGCGAGCGTATCTCCTGCCCTGGCGAAATACCTCGACAGCGCACTCGGAGCCACACCGCGCCCCGTTGGTAGCTACCCGCTCAGCAAGCTGGGTTTCGCTGATCTAGCGGGCAATGTGTCTGAATGGGTAACGGATGGCGACACTGCTAACAGCTACACGCGCGGCGGTGGTTATGACGATTCGGCCGTCGCTCTGATCAACAGCGCCGCTACCCTCCGGCTCAAGTCTCTCCTCAATCGCAGCACTGGTTTCCGCGTGGCCTTGAAAGCTAGTGCCGCCCCGGCCATCACGCAGCAGCCCGCGCCTGTGATGGTGCGCAATGGTCAGCCGATCAGCCTCAGCGTCTCCGCCACCGGCGCGCCTGCGCTGGCTTATCAGTGGTTCAAAAACGAGGTCGCCATGACTGGCAAAACGGCCGCCACGCTCAGCCTTGCCAATGCCGTGCTCAATGACGGCGGCGCTTACAAAGTGAAGGTCACCAGCCAGGGCGTCAGCCTGTTCAGTAGCACGGTCGCCGTTGCCGTGGTGGAGGCACCGCTGCCGGTTTCCACCACCTACATCGCCCCGAACAAGGGCACCAAATTCGCCGTGAAGGTGAAAGGCGCACCAGGGCAGCAATTCAAGTATCGCTGGGGCAGTAGCTTCAGCACCCTGTCCAACACCTACTTTATGCATGGCGTAGACACCCCTGTGCTGGACATCGTGACCGCCCAACAAGGCCTGTCCGACAGCTATTTCTGTGAGGTTCGCGCGGTCGGCTTGAACGCGGTGCTTCCGGTTTCCGTTGGCTACCAGCTGGTCGTTTACGATCTGCCCGCGCTGCAAGCGCCCACGCGCCTGCCTTACGGCGTGGTCACCTCGGACTACAGCTACCAGGTGCCGTATGACACGACCTCGGACGAGCGCCGTATCACCCGCTGGTTGGCCACGGGGTTACCCGCTGGATTCAGCATCAATGCCCTGACTGGCGTCATCACGGGAGCGGCCACAGGTCCGGTGTCCGCCAATGTCAAAATCACTGGTGTGAACCCTTATGGTAGCGTGACCTCGTCCGTGTCACTCGTCATTCGAGGTCTACCCGGTAGCATGGTCGGCAGCTACGTGGCCACCGTCGCAAGGCACTCACTGAATGCCCAGCACGGCGGTCGCCTGGACCTTACCGCTGGCAGCACCGGCGCGCTCACGGGCAAGCTGATCATCGACGGCCTCGGCCATTCCATCACGGGCAAGCTCACCGCCACTGTGAATGCCACCACAGGCGAGGTGGCAGCGACCGCTAACGCGACCATCGACATCCCGCGCTCGAACCTGCCCACGCTGCGGTTGGTTGTGACGCTCGATTCAGCCAATGACGCGCTCACCGGCACACTGGGTGAATTGGGAACAGGTGGCGGCGCGCCCGTCACCACGGCAGCGCTTACCGGCTGGCGTGCCGCCAGCATCGTTTCTGAACGCATTGGGCGGCATCACGTCGCGCTGGCTCCGGCAGTTGCCAGCACGGACCCCGCATCAGCCCCGCAGGGCTATAGCACTGTGGTGCTGACCGTGACCAACACCGGCACCACCACCGCAGTCGCGACCCTGGCTGATGGCACCACCTTCACGAGCAGCGGTCTGTTGGGGCCGAATCAGACGATCTTGCACAGCTCCCTCTACCAGCGCCGGGGCGCAGTGCTGGGCGTGCTGCGCATCGCCGGAGATGCGGACCACACCATCAGCATCGGAGCGGGCGAGCATCTGGATTGGGTGCGCGACGACTTGGGTGCGACCTCGACCGAGCGCAGCTGTAAGCGCGGCTTCGACCTGCGCCTGACTGTCGCTGCGGGAGCTGAGTATGTCATTCCTGCCGCCACGGCGGTGCCCCTGGCCCTGACGGATGTGGCGGACAATGCGCGCCTACGTCTGACTAGCGGGGGCCTTGCCGCGCCTGTTGAACCGTTGCTGCGTCTGCGCACGGACTGGACCGCCCTGATCAGCGGCAGCAATGTGGAAGCTGTCGGGGTGCAGCTCACGCGAACCACTGGCGTGTTCAAAGGCAGCTTCAAAGTGGCGGACATCACGCCACCGCGCACCATCATCTTCACCGGCCTGATCCTGCCTGATCCGGCGCTACCCGCCCGTGGTAAGGGCTTCGGCTTCTTCAGCCTGCCGCAGGTGTTGCCCTCCCTCGTCACCAGCCCTATTCTCAGCGGGCGCGTGGTGTTGGAATCTGTCGTCCCTTGACGCTACCCCCTTCTTTTCCTGATCCACACTGCCCTCGCATACACGCTCACATCTCTGTTTCCCCAGCCCCAACACCAACACCAACACCAACACCAACACCAACACCAACACCCGACAATGACCTCCTACCGACTCTCTCACTGGTTGCCTCAAGCGGCCATGGTCCTCCTCAGTGCCGCATCCCTGCACGCTGCCGACGAAGCCGAAACCCAGCGCATGACCTTGCGCGAGGCGATCCTGCAGGCGCTGCAAAACAACACCGACATCCGAGTGGAAGACCTGGGTCGCGCCATTGAGGCCGAGAAAGTCAAGGTGGCGAAGCAGGACTTCGACGTGAAGCTGGAGGGAAGCTATGTGTTCCAGTCTATCGACACCCCGCAGAACGCGCAGGACTATGTGGCCACTGGCGGTGGCACCTCAGCTCCGAACAACCCGGCGCAGCCGATTCTGGGCACACCCAATATCTTTGAGCAGCGCAACCACGTGGGCAAGCTGGCCCTTTCTAACAAACTCTCCACCGGTACTGAGGTCGAACTGGGCACCACGCTGCGTGTGCTGGACAACAGCCTGAACCGCCAGTTGCCACCGTCCCTTTTCAATCCCGAGTGGGAGACCTTCACTGGCCTCACCATCACCCAGCCGCTGCTGCGTGACCTGGGCATGAAGGGCAATTTGGCGGAGATCCGCATCGCCAAATCCAATGCCAAGATCGCCGACTACGAATGGCAGGCACGCACCGCCAGCGTGGTGGCCGAGGTGATGAAACGCTACTACGACGTGGTCTTCACCCTGGAGAACATCCGAGTGCAGAAGGACGGCGTGGCCCTCGCTGACAAGCTGCTGGAGGACACCCGCAAGCGCAGCAAGGAAGGCGTGGCCGCGAACAACGATGTGGTGGTGGCCGAGGCAGGCGTGTATCAGCGCAAGGAAGAGGCGCTGGCCGCCGAGATGCAATACATCGAGCGGCAGAACGCGCTACAGTTGCTGTTCAAGCGCTCGGAAGACGTGCTCGCCCGCGGCACCCGCATCGTGCCCGTGGACGGCCTGAACCCGGAGGTGCCCAATACCAACCGCAGCACGCTAATGAACGTGGCCCTGGACAAACGTCAGGAGATCAAGCAGGCCTCTGAGACCATGAATGTGCGCAGCGCTCAGTCTGACATGGCGCGCAACCAATCCCGCCCGCGTCTGGACCTCGTGGCCAGCGGTGGCTTCCACGGCCTCGATGGAGGTTTTGGCGACACTTATTCCCGCGCGTTCAACGGACAGGGGCCGGAGTGGACCGCAGGCATGCAGTTCTCCGTGCCATTGAACTGGGACAACCTGAAGGCTGCGAAGCGCCTAGCCGAGGGGCAGGTGAATCAGGCCGCCGTGCTGGCCGAAAAGGTCCGCCTGCAAGTGCTGCTCGAGGTTGATACCGTGCTGAGCCGTGTGCGCATCGACCAGCAGCGCCTCGTTGCTGCACGCAAGAGCCGCGAAGCTGCACAGCAGTCTGCCGATGCCGAGTTAAAGCGGCTGCAGCAAGGCGTCTCCACCAGCTACCAAGTGCTTCAGCTTCAGCGCGATTACTCACAAGCCCGCAGCCGCGAGCTGGCCACATTGGCCGATTTGAACAAGGACATTGCCGACCTTTACCTGACCACGGGCACGCTGCTGGAGAAGCACCAGATCACCACCGAATCTGCTCCGCTGCTGGAGAACGTGAAGCTGAAGTCCACGAACGGTGCTCTTTCAGCTCCTGTCTCCACGCCCGTGACTGCACCAGAGAAGATAACGATGCCCTCGCCAGCAGTTGAGCAGCCCAAGAAAACGACCGCTACGAAGCCAGCTGCTGACAAGCCTTCCTTCGCCGAGCGCCTCGGCAAGATGTTCCGTCTGCGTGGCAGCGACGCGCAATAAGCCAACGCCTGCCTGGACGTCACCTGTAGCTATTGGGGTTGCTCCAGCCCCAAACTCCTCTCGTTGTTTCGTCTCTCGCCCGCTCGCCCCATACCCATGATGCGCTCCCTCTTCCCAGCTCTTTTTTGCCTGCCGTTGCTGACCTTTGCCCAGGAAGTTCCCACCGGCTGGCAAGAAGGCGTGGCTAAAGCCTTCCGCACTGTTACGATCAGCGCCTCCCTGCGCGAGGTGATCACGAAAATCTCCGTGCGGGAGGGGGACCGCATCACGGAAGGCCAGGTGCTGGTGAGTCTGGAGTCCGAGAAGGAAAAGCTGGCCGTGGAGCGCCTTGAGCAGATGCTGGAGAAGGCGCGGTTCGACCACACCGCGGCCAAGCGGCTTTTCGAGCAAAACGTCTCCAGCAAGGATGAGGCACTGGCCAAGGAGGTGGAGATGAAGCGCGTGGAGGCTGAGTTGAAAATCGCCAAGGCCGAAGTGGCCGAGCGCGAGGTGCGCGCCCCGCTTACCGGCGTGGTCGTGCAGCGCTTCCGCGAACCGGGCGAGGCGGTGAACGAAGCCGAGCCCATGTTGCAAGTGATGGAGTCCGACCGGTTACTACTGCTCTTTTACTTGGAGACACGGCTGCTCTCCGTGCTGAAAGTAGGCCAGGATATGGAGGTGCAGTTCCCCGAGCTGTCCCCTCCGCTGCTGCGCCGGGCCAAGGTGGATTTCATTGATCCTCAGGTCGATGCGCGCAGCGGTCTATTCCGCGTGCGTCTGCTGCTGGATAACCCCGACGGCCAGGCGCGCCCTGGCATGAAAGTCCGTGCCAAGTTCCCTGCTCTGCCATGATTGTGCCCAGCTTTGATTCTCTTGCTGCCTTTGACGGTGATCCGGGCGCGTTCTGGCCGCAGTGGTGCGCCTTTGCTAAGGAGCGCTTCGCTGCCCAGGGTGCCTGCCTGCTCCTGCGTGCTGGCCAGGGGGCGGAGTCCATCCGCGTTGTCGCGCAGGACCGACCACAGACCGCGCATCGCGTGGTGGCGACGGGCGTGATTCCGGCGCTGGAGCAGATTACGGACAGTGGACTGCATGTCTGGTCGTCGCAGGTCATGGTGCTGTCCATGCCTGGCCAAGGTGCCGTCAGCCCGCCGCTCTGGCTGGTGCTGCTGGAGGCCGGCACGCGCGAAACGGAGACCGCCGAGCGGGAACTGCGCCTGCTGGCCGAGACTTACCAAGGCCGACGCCGCGAGCATCGCCACGGCGAGCAACTGATGACGCTGCGCGAGGTGCTGGACCTGGGTTTGGTGCTGGGTGGCAGCGATACTTTCCTGGAGGGCGCGCTGCGCCTCTGCCACCGCGTGGCTGCTGTCTTCGGAGCGGGCCGGGTCTGCCTTGGCTGGCGAGAGGGCCAGGATTTGCAGCTCGCTGCCACCAGCCACGGTGGGCGTGTGGGCAAGGATTTGCAGGAGTGTGAGGCGCTGCTGCGCACGATGGACGAGTCCGCCGATCAGAACAACGAGGTGGCCTTCCCCCCCGTGGCGGAGAGTCGCGCCATCGCCCGCGAGCACCAGCTTTTCAGCCGGGCGCACGACGGCCCGGCGGTGCTCTCCGCGCCGTTGCGCGATGCTGAGGGCGCGGTGCAGGGCGTGCTCTTGCTGGAGCGCGATGCGTTGGCTGGTCCCTGGTCCGCTGTGGAGATGGAGCGCTTGCGCCTAGCCTGTGATTTGGTCTCCGCGCGGCTGGCCGATCTGCACCGGCGTTCGGGTTGGTTCGGGCGTCGACTCTGGCGCTGGTTCCGCTCGGCCTTGGCCCGCTGGCTGGGCGTGGAACGCACGGGCTTGAAGCTGTCCATCGTGGTCACGCTCATCACGCTGCTGTGCCTGGCACTCATTCGTATCGACCACAAGGTGCGCTCGCCTTTCCTGCTGAAGACGGATGCCGCACTGCTGAGCACCGCGCCCTTCCCCGGCTACATCGACGAGGTGCGCTACCATTTGGGCGATGTGGTGAAGAAGGGCGATGTGCTGGTGACGCTGGATCGCCGCGAGCTGCTGCTGGACGAGGCTAATGGCACGGCCAGCCGCGACAAGAGCGATCGCGAGGCCCGCAGCTACGAGGCCGAGGGCAAGCTGGCAGAGACTCTGATGGCCCGTGCGCAAGTCCGGCAGGAAGATGCCAAAATCGCCATCGTGCGCCATCGCCTGGGCAAGACCCAGGTGCTTGCACCCTTCGACGGCATCGTGGTGGAAGGCG
>CAXNNN010000189.1:0-6705 GCA_964203095.1 Verrucomicrobiaceae bacterium
CACGGCGAGGTCCGAGCCGAGGGCGGCCGGGGTGTGGTTCGGTCCTCGGAAGTTCGGATACACGAAGGCCCAGCCGTTCTGGATGGCCCAGGCGGCGTAGGTGCTACCGTTCACGGCCTGGGTGTAGTCGCCGCTCCAGGTGTGCAGACCCACGAGCAGGGGGCGCGGCTGGCCATTGTCGGCTGGGGCGTAGAAAAGCGCCGGTTGCGGGGTGTGGTCGGCGCTACTGGTGACCTCGATCTTCTGCATCTGTTTGGGCCAACCAGGGAGGGCGGCACTGATTTGAATGGAGAGCAGGAGGCTGAGCAGGAGTGGCTTCATCTCCGTCCTGAATAGCGGAGAGCGCGCGGGGACTGCAAGCTTGTTTCCGCTGTGGGGGCGGTTACTCGAACTGAAGCCGAGGCTTCATCTTGTCGAGCGTGAGGGGGCCGATGCCTTTGACATCGAGCAGGTCCTCGGGGCGGGTGAAGGGCTTCTTGGTGCGCTGCTTGATGATGGCCTTGGCCAACTCGGGACCGACCTCGGGCAGCGTGGCCAGTTGCTCGGCGGTGGCGGTGTTCGGGTTCAGCGGTTGCTTGGAGGGATCAGGCCGCAGAGCCACGAAGACCAGCACAGCGACGCAGGCGATGGCGGCCAGAATCCACAGCCAGCGCTGGGAGTTCGCAGCGGCTTGCTGATCGGCTTCGCGTTTGGCGAGGAAGGTCTTGAAGGCATCGCTCATGGTGCTGCACGTTTAGGGCACTGTGGTGTGGTGGCAAGATGAAAGGCCAGCGGGTCAGAATCCGCCCAGGAAGATGATGCTGCCTATGTAGGTGATGGCCAGTGAGATGAGGAAGATCGCGGTGACGAAGAGCAAGGCACGGCCCAAGCTGCGCATCTTGGAGTCGGCGATGGGGGAGACGTAGCCCTTCACCTCGGGCGTGTGTCGCAGCGGTTTCCAATCGTGGCGCGGCAGGCCCTGCACGCGCTTCAGCGATTCGCTGAGGTCGGGTGTGGCGAGGTGACTCAGGTCCAGCGTGCCTTCGGCGAGTCGATCATTGATGTCGTCCAGTGAGACGGGGCCTTCAATACGGGCGTCGAAGCTGGGGCGCAGGTAGTAGTTCATGGGCAAGGATTCCCTGCACGAAAAAGGGCGGCGCATCAAGGATGCAGCCGCCCTTCGCAGAAGTCGTGGTTGATCCGTTACGCAAACAACTGCGTCACCGGCTTGGCCTTCACCAGCTCGCGGGGCTGGTTGAGATGGTTGTAAACCACGGTTTCGGGGTCGATGCCCATGGCGTGGTAGATCGTGGCCAGCAACTCGGTGGGGTGCACTGGGCTCTCGGCAGGCGAGGAGCCGGTCTTGTCCGACTTGCCATGAATGTAGCCGCGCTTGATGCCTGCGCCGCCGACGACGGCCGTGTAGCAGTAAGGCCAGTGATCGCGACCGTCGGCGCTGTTGCCATTGCCGCTGGTGGACACGCCTTTCTCGGGGCTGCGACCGAATTCACCCAGAGCGACGACCAGCGTCTCATCGAGCAAGCCGCTGGAGTCCAGATCGGCAAATAGGGCGGACAGACCTTGATCCAGCATGGGGCCGGATTTGGTCTTCATGCGCTCGGTCAGGCCTACGTGATGGTCCCAGGAGTGGTTGTCAGAGTTGGCCACCTTGGGCCAGATGACTTCCACCACGCGCGTGCCCGCTTCGAGCAAGCGACGGGCGAGTAGGCAGCTCTGGCCGAAGGTGTTGCGGCCATAGCGGTCGCGCATTTCTTCGGTCTCGCGGTCCAGGGCAAAGGCATCGCGCGCACGGCCGCTGGCGATCAGGTTCAGCGCCTGATTGTAATACTGATCCATGCTCAGGTTCGACACCGCCTTCTCAATGGCAGGCATCTGATCATTGATGGCATTGCGCAGCTTGGCACGGCGTTGCAGGCGCAGGCTGAAGAGGTCGGGGCGGAGCTGCAAGTCGTCGATCTTGATGCGGGACATCTTTTCCATGTCCATGTCGTCGCCGTCCGGGTAGAGCGTGTAGGGGTCGTAAGCCTTGCCCAGGAAGCCAGCGGTGCCGCCTTTGCCAATAACGTTGGACTCCTGCAAGGGACGCGGCAGCATGACAAAGGGCAGCATCGGCTCGTCCATCGGCTTCAGGCGGATGATGTTGCTACCGAAGTTTGGATAGTCCTTCGCATTCGGCGGCTCGAGCTGGCCGGACGGGCTGACTTTGTCGGTCGTGTAGCCGGTCATGATCTGGTAGATCGCTGCCGTGTGGTTGAACAACCCATTGGGCGTGTAGCTCATGGAGTTGATCATGGTGAATTTGTCATTCACGCCCGCTAGCTTGGGCAGGATCTCAGTGAAGTGATGCCCAGGGACCTTGGTCGGGATGGTCTTGAAGGCGGAGCGCACATTGTCCGGCACGTTCTCCTTCGGGTCCCAAAGGTCGAGATGCGAGGGGCCGCCTTGCAGGTAAATCATGAGCACGCTCTTCGCCTTGCCCCAGCCTGCACGGCCAGCGCCCACAGCCCCAGTCGCAGCCTGCGCACGGAAGATGTTGTTCAGCGTCAGGCCGAGCATTGAAGCGCCGCCGACACGCAGAACGTCGCGACGTGAGATGCCGAGGTGCGTGTCGCACAGGTCTTTTCCAGGAACTCCAGGGATGCGGAACATAGCGTGAGAGCGGGTTGAGGTGACTTACAGAGACGGTAAACAACGCCGCATCTGCCCAGGTTTTTGCCAGGAAGTCAAGCCTGTGGGATTCTGCGTGCGGCATGGCGGGAATGTCCATGTGCGGGGGCTTGCGCTGGCCAAGGCTGAATTTGCGATCTCGCCGTGTATGGGTCGCCCCTTCAGGGCTCGACCGGAGGGAACGGCCCGACCCAGGGCGTTGCCCTGGGCTGGGATAGAACGCGTCATTGGCGCTGTCGGAGTCAATGCGTCATGCGGTGCTCGCGTCTTGGGGGTTGGCGGACAGGATGTCCGCTCGCCGTTGTCAGGCCGGAGGCCTAACCTCCTTTCCGCTGCTGCATGTTCAGGGCCGAGTGAGCTGTGGTGCCTCGGCCCCGCCGACTTCCGTAGGTGGTTGCGTTCTTGGATGGGGTCGAGCTGATGAGACTGGGATCGCTTTTGTTGAGACGGACGGGCTTATCGAGACTCCAAAGGGGCTTTGTTGAGATTCACAAGCCTTGCGATATCCGTCGTTGCGCCTGGAACATCTGTCGCAGCGCTTGGGACGGATGTGTTGGTCGCTAGGCGCTCTGTCTTGGCTCACCGCTTTAGGTCCGGCCTCGAAGAGGCCAGTCACAACGGGGCACGAATGTCCCGGCTCGTTGCTCGGTCGCGTTGTTTCCCACGAAATCCTCCGATTGCACGCTTGGAACTCGCGCTCCGCCCTGCTACTCTTATGCGCCTATGTCACAAGCCATCATGGACCCCGAGGAGGTGCGGCGCTTCGCCAAGGAGCTGAAGCGCTTCAACGACGACTTGCAGACCCGCGCGGGCTCGCTCCAGGCGCGGTTCGCGTCGCTGGGCAGCACTTGGCAGGACGACGAGCACGCGAAATTCGCTGAGGAGTTCATCACGACCATGAAGGCCATGCGTAAGTTCCTGGAAGTCTCCGAGAAGCACACGCCCTACCTGCTGCGCAAGGCCCAACGCATCGAGGAATACTTGTCGCAACGCTAATCCTGACGCATGGCCACTGACGCAAAAGTCCGCAGCATCGACGAACTGGAAGCCTTTCGCTCCGGCATGATCGTGTTTCAAAATCGCGCTCGCAAGGCCATCGACCAGGCCAGCGACGAGGTGAAGCGCACCCGGCTGTGGATCGAGACGGACCGCGTCCCGTATTATCAGGCGCTGGTGAAAAAGCTGACCCAACGCCTGGAGCAGGCCGATGCAGAGCTGATGAGTGCGCGCATGTCGGAATTCATCGACAACCCGACCGTGCAGCAGCAGGCGGTGCGCAAGGCCAAGACCGCGCTGCAAGCCGCCGAGGAAAAGCTGAAGGTGGTAAAGCACTGGTCGCGCTCCTTTGAAACGACGGTGCAGCCGATGGTTAAGAAGCTGGAAGGTGTGACGCAGTTCATCGATTTCGACATTCCGCAGGCGATCATCCACATGGCGCAACTGATCCGCGCGCTGGATGCGTATGCGGAGAGATCGCCCGTCTTGTCCACGCCACCCGCAACCACGGCAGAGGAGGCCGGTTCATCCCCCGCATGAGTGCACGAATCGGAGCGGCCAATCTAGAAGCAGCGGTGAAGGAGCTGGCCGTGCACTGGCAGACCACGCGCGGCTACTGGCGGGATGAGAAGGCGCTGGACTTCGAGCGCACGTATCTGGCGAAGCTGCCGCAGGTCGTCGTCCGCGCGAAGTCGATCATGGAAGAAATGGACCAACTGCTGAGAAAGGTAAGACACGACTGTGAGTAACACCAACGACCTGAGCACACGCCGGAGCCTGGAGCTTCTGCGCCAACTGCAAGACACCGCCGGGAGCACTGCGCAAGCCGAGGAAGCGCTGACCGCGCGCCTGCGCACGCGCCGCTTTAATGTGGAGCGGAAATTCCAGCACGCCATGAAGGTGGTGGAGGACAAGCTGGCGGCCCAGACGACGGAGAATGACACGACTACCCACGCGCTGGTGCAGCAGGTGGAGGACACGCACGTGGCGCGTGAGAAGCATATCAAGCGCTTCCAAAACAGTGGTGTGCGCAACATGTCACGCATGTCGCAGGACGCGCGCGAACGCTTCCTGGGCAAGGTGCAGGTGAAGCGCGTGGTGATCGAGCGGAAGCGCAGCGATGATCTGAAGCAGACGACGGCGACCTTTGACACAAAGTCCGCCGAATTATCGGCACAGGACGAGAAGCTGGCTCCGCTGGAGCGCGCCGCTTGCGGCTTTTTCAGCGGCTACGGTAGCTTCCTGAAGCTGCTGCAAGAGAAGCCTGCCAGCGTGCCGGAGCTGAAGGAACACAGCGAGGTCATGGCTTGGCTGGACCAGCATCTGCCGCAGGCGCGGGAGCAGCTGACAGCCTTCCGCCAGCGCTTCATCCCGCAGTTCTTCACGGTCATGTCGCTGCCCATGGCTATGCTGCTGGCACTGGTCATCGGCGGGGCGGTGCTCTTCGGTATGGGCGCGGATCAGATGGCCATCGAGAAGGCGGTGCTCGTGGTCGGCGTGTGGTTAGTCGTGGTGCTGTGCCTGCACTTCCTGGGCAAGCGACAGGCCGCGGACAGTGCGCAGGCGATCGCCAAGCTCTTGACCTCAGCGCGCGCCGTTCATGCGGTGGGTCGCAACTTGAATGAAACGGAGTGCGACACGCAGACCAAGGCCATCAAGGATGAGTTCGAGTCCGCTATGGAGAAGATCAAAAAGCAGTGGGGCAATGTGGACGATGTGCAGGCTGACTTCGAAGAAGTGGTGAAACAAAAGCTGACCTACAAGGTGCCGCTGCTGCTGGAGAAGAATGATGCGCTGCTGCATTCCAAGCTGCGCTTCATCGCGTCTCAACGTGAGGAGCTTCAGCGCAAGATCGACACCGAGGCCGCCACCGAGCGCGAGCGGCACGGCAAGGTGCTGAGTAGCGAGTTGGCTGTGCTGTCCGGTGAAGAAGAGGATGAACTCTCTGTGCTGGAGGCAAACTGGCAGCTCAAGGTGCAACCTGTCTACGATGAACTGGCCCGGCTCTGCGAAGCGCCTGAGGCCAAGGTGCCTGACTGGAGCAAGTCTCTGGTTGATGCCTGGCAGCCGCCTGCGACCTTTAGCCCTGGGACGAAGTTTGGCAGTGTCACGCTGAATCTGTCAGCCGAGTCTCTGCCGAAACATGAACGCCTTGCCTTGCCAGGGCCGGCGCTGATCGAGCAGCCTCTGATGCTCGCGTATCCGCAGCAGGGCTCGATCTTGATCCAGACGAACTCGGTGAGCGATGGCGAATCGAGTGCCGCGATCAACAACGTCGTCCTGCGCCTGCTCTGTGCGACGCCTCCGGGCAAGGTATGCTTCACCATCATTGATCCAGTGGGCCTGGGGCAAAACTTCGCTGGGGTCATGCACCTCGGTGACTATGAAGAGACGCTGATCAACCGCCGCATCTGGACTCAGCGCGATCAGATCGAGGAGCGCTTGGCCGAGCTGAGTGACCACATCGAGAAGGTCATCCAGATGTATCTGCGCAACGAATACGTAACGATCACGCAATACAACGAGCAGGCGGGCAGCGTGGCGGAGAAATATCACTTCCTCGTTGTTGCAGACTTTCCCGCGAACTTCAGTGATGTCGCAGCGAAGCGCCTGCAAAGCATCGCCGTCAGCGGTCCACGCTGTGGGGTCTTCACGCTCATTCATTGGGACAAGCGCCAAGGCTTGCCCGATGGCTTTGTGCCGGATGAACTGCGGCAAAACAGTGTCTGCCTGCGCGCCGAGAGCGGTCGCTTCGTCGTCGAAGGCGCGCCCAACAACGCGGTGCTGACGATGGATGCCGCGCCTAGCGATGAACTGGCCGTGCCGCTGCTGGGCAAGGTCGGCAAGGCGAGCATCGACTCGAATGTGGTGCAGGTGCCTTTCACCCAGATCGCGCCCAAGGCCGACGCCCTGTGGCATGAAGACACGACGCACGAACTGCGTGTGCCCGTGGGCCGCACGGGTGCGACGAAGCTGCAATACCTCGCCATTGGCAAGGGCACGCGGCAGCACGCTCTGTTCGCGGGCAAGACGGGCTCCGGT
>CAXNNN010000190.1:0-6687 GCA_964203095.1 Verrucomicrobiaceae bacterium
GGCATCGAGATCGAAGCCTCGGAGGCCTCGATCACCTTCCGTGTCGAAGATCGGCTCTGGCGCGCCGCCAAGCCGATCAATGATGTGGTGGACCCGGAAAGCATCACCGCCCTGGTGCAATCGCTGAGCCAAGCCGAGTGGCTGGAGCATCTGCCAGCGGATGAGATGTCCTCCGAAACCGGAAAGATGACAGGGCTGAAGAAACCCTTTGCGCATGTGAAACTGACCTCGGCAGGCACCTTGGTGGCCGAGTGTTGGGTGGGCAATGCCTCAGCTATCGACGGCGCATTCTACCTGGCGCTGCCAGGCAAAAAAGACGGCAAGCGCGAGACTTATGTGGTCCGCACCCAACTGCCAGTGATGCTGAAAAAGCCTTTGGAAACCTGGCGTGATGAACGCCTGCTGCGCGTGCCTGCGGAAAGCGTTTCCCGCATCCTTATCAGCAGTGCCAAGGGCCAGATCGAAGTCGCTCGCGACAAGCCGAAGCAACCCTGGGACTTGGTAAAACCGCTGCAAACACGCGGGCACAACGAGCGCATCAACGAAATGCTTGCGGCCTTGCTCGGCCTGAAGATCGCGTCGGTGGACACCACCGATCTGACCACGGCACCGCCTGCGGATGCGCTGAGGTTCACGCTGGTCACGCCCGCGTTTGAGAAGCCGGTCGAACTCACGATCGACATGCCTGCCGACGTGAAGACTGGCAAGGCCATCGCCCGCAGTTCCCACCGCACCAGCACCTTCGCCGTCACCAGTGATCAATTGGCCACCCTGACCCTGCAACTCAACGACCTGCGCGATGACCGGCTCGCTCGCGTGGATGTGAGCAAGGTCGATGCCTTGGCCGTGAAGAGCGCTGCGGCGGGCGAGATCGCCCTGCGCAAGGAAGGCGACAACTGGGTGCTGCAACGCCATGGCGAATGGGAACCAGCGAATGGTGATCGCGTGGCCAAGATGTTCGAGGCGCTCAACGAGCATCGCGTGAAGGAATTTGTCGCGGACTCCGCCGCCAACCTCCAACCCTATGGCCTGGACAAGCCCTTCCTCACCGTCGCGTGGAATGAAGCAGGCGACAAACCCGACTTGAAAGACGCGGCGCTCAGCACTCCGGACAACGGCTTCGTCGTCTCACCCCTCGTCGGCACCGACACGGCATTGCTCTTTGGCCAAGACGCGCAGGGCAATGTCTTCGCCAAGTATGAGAGCGACCTCTTCGTCTATCGCATCGGCGCTTCCGTCTTGTATGCGCTGCCGCGCGACAACGTGCGCTGGAAGGCGCTCACGCCCATGCGGTTTAGCCAGTTCTCGCTGCGTCAGATCCAGATTTCCGTGGGCACGAACCCACCCGTGACCCTGGACTACGATCCGATCAGTGCCGTGTGGAAAGGCACGCGCGCAGGCGAAGACATCACCTCCTTGATCGACCGCGTGAAAGCCGACCGTCTGGTTGGCAAGCTCGGCGGTCTGGTCGTCGATGACTGGGCGCAGGACCGCACCGACGGCACGAAAGCGCTGCAAACACCCGCGATCACGATTCAGATCACGCTCATCAGCGAACTCGGCAACTCGACCAGTCCCAACAAGCTGATCACGCTGAATCTTGCCCCCACTGTCGCCAACACGGACACCGCGCTCTACTTTGGCCGCATCAGTGAAGGCCCCGACATCTTCATGCTCACGCGCGATACCTTGCGCGATCTTTTGCAGAGCGTGCTGAAGTAGCTTCGAGTGGCACTCGGAGCTACTCCAGGTCCAGTGTCTTGTAACTCCGATGCTCCATCACGCTCGGGTTCATGCCTTTCAGCTCAGGTCTCGCGAGGTAGAAGTGCACATACCAATAAATGGGAATGATCGGCATCTCGTCGAGCATGAAAGTCTCGGCTTCCCGCAGAATGGCGAAGCGTTTCGGCTGATCGGCCTCCAGTGACGACTGGTTCAGCAGCGCATCGTAGTGCGCATTCTTCCAGCCGGTGTTGTTGTTGCCATCGGTGCTGCGCATCGTGCCCAGAAACGTCAGCGGGTCGGCGTAGTCCCCCACCCAACCGGCGCGACACACGTCGTAGTCGAGCTTGCGCTGCGAATCGAGATAGACCTGCCAGTCCTGGTTCAGGATACCGACGGGGATATTCAGATGCCGCTTCCACATTTCCTGGATCGCTTCAGCCACGGTGCGGTGCGACTCCAGCGTGTTGATCAGGATCTCGAACTTGGGGAAGCCTTTGCCGTCGGGAAAGCCCGCCTCGGCCATCAAACGCCGCGCTTCAGCAGGATTGAAGACCGCCACATTCGGCGTCTCATAGCCCGCGCTGCAACCCGCAGGAGTGAGGCCCACGGCTGGTTTCTGCCCGGCGCGCAAAACGTTGCGCACGAGGCTCTCACGATCAATCGCCAGCGCCAGGGCTTTGCGCACACGCGGGTCGTTGAAGGGCTTCTTCGTTGTGTTGACCCGGTAGAAGTAGCAGGCCAGTTGCGGGTCCACATGATAGATGTCTGGGCGAGTCTGATAATAAGGCACGCGGCTCAGCGGCACGATTTGCGTAACGTGGAGTTGCCCATCTTGAAAGGCACGCTCCTCGGTCGAGTCCGAGACGATGGGGAAGAAGTGAATCTCGTTCAGCTTCACCGTCGCCGCGTCCCAGTAGTGCGGATTGCGATCCACCGCGAGGTAGTGCGTAAAGCGCCAGGACTTGAGCTTGAAGGGACCATTGCCCACATGATTGCCCAGCTTGGTCCACGCCGTGTCACGTGCCGTGCGAGCACCGAATTTCTCCAGCACATGCCGCGGCACCGGGAACCACGAGTAGTGCTTCAGCATGCCGGGAAAATACGGGGCCGGACCGGTCAGTGTGAGTTGCAAGGTAAGATCGTCGATGACCTTCACGCCGACCTGGGCGAAGTCCTTCAGCACGCCCGTATTGAAAGTCTCCGCATTCACCAACGGGTAGAGCATTTGTGCATAATCGGCGGCCAGCTCGGGCGAGAGGATTCGCCGAAACGCATACGCGAAATCATGGGCCGTGACCGGCACGCCATCGCTCCACTTGCCCTGCGGCTGCAAATGGAACGTCCACACGGTGAACTTGCCCTCATGCTCCCAGCTCGCCGCCGCACCGGGTGCATTGTCATCGGGATGCTCCGCATCCGGGGCGACCAGACCTTCCAAGATCGCCGTGATCACTTTGTGCTCCGGATGCCCCGTGGCCAAATGCGGGTCCAGCGTCTCCGGCTCCGTGCCATTGCCCGCTAGCAGGATCTTGTTCCGCGTCGCCGTGACCACGCGTGGCTCCCGCCCTTGCCGACTCTGATGAAACAGTAGCACACCGCCGACGAGCAGGGTGGCGATGAGGATGCGGAGGAGCCAGGGCTTCATGAGAATTACCAGCGCAAAACCTGCAAACCGGACACTTTTTCAAAGTGCGCATCACGAGTCGCCACAGGCAAATCACACTCCAGTGCTACGGCAGCAATCCAGACATCATTCTGCGGTATCGGTGTGCCAGCTTGCTCTAGCTGAAGAACCGTACTGGCATAGCTGTGTGCGGTAGCTGTATCAGGAAACAAGAGGGAGACGTGCAGTAAAAGTCCGTCAATCAAAGCCTCGTTCACGGCCGGGTTCGATGATTTGTATGCCCCCTTGTAAAGCTCGCCCAGAGTCACCAGGGAAAGGTAGAGTTCTGAGTTTTCCCCAGCTGCAGTCCACACGTCAAGTTTGCCCCGCAGATGGGCCACCAGCACCGTGGTATCCAACAAGATGCCTGATACAGTCTCAGCCATGAGCAGGAAGAGGTCGCGAGGTCATGATGGCTTCTTCAAAGGCTTCGCCATCCGCCTCACTGAGCGCACCATAAGTCTTGCTGAATGCCTCTTGAGCCGACTTTCTGCGTCCTTCGCTCAGCCTATGAATCAAGTGCAGGACCTTGACTTGATCCTTCAAGGGCAAGTCACGGACGGACTCGGAAATGGTTTCAGTGATCGTCATGCGTCCACAATAAGAGGAAAGAATCGATCGTCCAGCCCAGGAGTGGAATCGTGAGGAGCGGAATCACTTCCCACCATCCAAAAACTCAATGCCCTTCTTCAACCACTGCGCAGCAGGTGGCTGATGGCCTTGACCGGGGATGTTGAGCAGTTCGACGGCTTTGAACTGCTGCTCTTGGAAGCCAGCAAGCGCGGCTTGGGTGTTGGCCAAGTTGAAATCCTTCTCTCCGGTCACCAGCACGTAGCGGCAATCCTGCTTCGCCATGGCAAGAATCTCGGCGTTCGGCAGGTAGCGGGCTGGATAGACTTCCTTCTTCGCATCGAAGGTCGGCGTGTAGAAGTTCGTGCCCATGAAGCAGAGCGCGCCGGTGAACATGTCCGCGTAGGTCACGCCGAGCATGGAGGCCACGCGCGAACCGCCGCTGAAGCCGGAAATGTAAACGCGATTGCCATCCACATTGAACAGGTCGCGCAGGTTGTGATTCGCGTCGATGGCCAGTCTCATGCGATCCGGCACGGCACGCTGATTACCGCTCTTGCGGGCACCGATGGCGATGAGTTTTTTGTCATCCAGCACCTTCTCCCAGTCCTTCGGCAGGCTAACACTGTCCCCCGCGCTGATCCAGATGAACAGGCCGTGCGGCTGACTCTTGCGATACCCCTTGGGCACCAGGATGTCATACGTCTCCTGCGAGACATCGAAGTCGCCGGGATACGTCGCCGAACTCATGCGCATCTTGAGCTGCTCTGGGCTGCCGAGTGGCACGGACTCTTGAAATTGAATGGTGCCCCAGGTGCCAGGTTTGAGCTTGTCAGCTTTCGCAGGTTGCGCGCTGAGGGGCATCGCCAAAGCGAGCAAGAGGAAGCTGAGGAATCGGTGCATAGTAGGTTACTCGTCGCTTTGGAAGTAGGGCTTCAAGAACGAATCGAGTTCCTCACCTGCTTCACGAATGCGCGCATTGTCTTGCGAAGCGAGAGCGCGCTCGAAGTGATCGATCAGCACGGTCAGCACATCGCGCTCCTCGCCTTTCACATCGGACCACAAGCGGTTCGCGCGCTCCAGCCGCGCGCGGTTGGGCAAGCTGTCGCGCGGATGCGTTTTGAGAGGTTTCAGCCGCGCGATGGCTTCCGCGATGTCAGCCTTGCTCAGGGTGCCAGGGCGTTGCTCGAAGACTTCGCTGATCTTTTGACCACTGTGCAGAATGGTGACCTCGACTTCGAGGATACCGTTCATGTCGTAGCTGAAACGCACGTCGATGACACCTGCGTCCTTCTGCCCACTGCGCTGCTTCATGCCCTTCACACGGATCTCGCCGATGCGTTGGTTCTCGCGCACCAGACGGCTCTCGCCCTGATAGACCTTGAGGAAGATTTCATCCTGATCTGGGTGCAGAGTATTGAAGCGCTCGCTGCGGCTCAAGGGCACCGTCGTGTTGCGATCGATGATGGGGCTAAAGTAGCCATCGTGCAACTGATTCGCCAGCACCTTGCTCACCTCCACGCCGAGGCTGTGCGGGCAGACATCGGTCAGGACCAAATCCTTCACCGCTTCGTTGCGCGCGCACAGTGCGGCCTGCACCGCTGCGCCCAGCGCGACGACGCGGTCAGGATCGAGCGAGCGATTGGGTTCCAAGTCGAGTTCATCGAGCAGCACCGCGCTGACCACCGGCATGCGGCTTGCGCCGCCGACCAGCAGCACGCCATCCAAGTGTTGCTTGGTCAGTTGCGCATCGCGAATGCAACGGCGCACCACGGGGCGAAGGCGCTGCGTGAGTTCGTGCGTGGCTTCGCCAAAATCCTTGCGCGTGACTTCGACGGGCGTGCCTTTGATCGTGACGGTGGTGCTCTGACCCGTCGTTAGCGCACGCTTGATTTGCTCCACCTCGGCGCGGAAGCGCAGACGCTCTGGTGGCAAAGGTTGCCAGGCGTGTTTGCGGCAAAGGAAGTTCATGAGCATCTCGGTGTAGTCCTCGCCCCCGAGCCGACTCTCGCCTGCACTCGCTTTGACTTCCACGACGCCCTCGAAGCTCTCCAGTAGGGTCACATCGAACGTGCCGCCACCGAGATCAAACACGAGCAGCGTGTTCAGCTCGGCATTGTCGCTGAAGCCGTAGGCCAGTGCCGCAGCGGTCGGTTCATTGAGCAGGCGCTCGACCTTCAAGCCCGCGATCTGCGCGGCCTCAACGGTGGCTTGGCGTTGCTGATCCAGGAAATAAGCGGGCACCGTGATGACAGCCTGGTCAATGGTCTTGCCCAAGCGCAGCTCGGCCACGCGCTTCATCTCGCGCAGGATCAGTGCCGAGCACTCGACCGGTGTCCAGGCGCGACCGCCAAAGCGATAGGTCGTGGGCGTGCCCATGTCACGCTTGAAGAAGGCGCGGCCCGAGTCTGGTGCGCTGATCAGGCGATCCCGCGCCGCACGTCCGACCAGCACCGTGCCATCTTCGGCGACCGCCACCACCGACGGGGTTAGCGTTTCATCCAGCTCATTGGCCAGCACCACAGGCTGCCCATTGTCGAAATGCGCGACGAGACTGTTGGTGGTTCCGAGGTCGATGCCTACCATGGTGGGGGGAAAGCAATGTTTAGCAAAGGGTGGAGGGAGAGTGAAGTGAGAAGTTGAGGTGTTGAGAAGTGAGAGGCCGCCAATACCTCTCCACCTCTCCACCTCTCCACCTCTCTACCTCTCACCTTTCGCCGCCACTCGGC
>CAXNNN010000191.1:0-6686 GCA_964203095.1 Verrucomicrobiaceae bacterium
GGTAGAGCTTCGATGCATGGCAAGCTCTTAGCCTGATGAGCCGTAGGTTTGCCATGTTCACGCTTCGCCTTGCCGTCATCACCGTTGCTCTTTGCTCCTCGCTCGCGCTGGCTCAAAAACCAACGCCCACCTCAACCATTAAAGCAGGATTCGCCTATCGCGACATCACGCCCGACATCGGCATGGAGCAGCCGGGCGGTTACGGGAAGAGCTATCACCGCACCTTCCATGATGCCTGCAAGGTGCGGGTGGCGGTCTTCGATGATGGCAAGAAAAAGGCGGCGGTTGTCGGCTTGGATTTGCTAGCCATTCCGCGCGATGTGGTGCTGGCGGCGCGGGCAGAGATCGAGAAGGCGACGGGCATTCCGGGCGATGCGGTCATGCTCTGTGCCTCGCACTCGCATTCGTCGGGGCCTATTGGCATGGTGCAGCCGGGCGAGTATGACACGGCCTCCGACCTGGTGAAGAAGCTGGCTTATGAAGACAGCAGCATGGCGGACAAGGGCTTCCTGCACTACCTGCAAAAGCAGATCGTCGAGGGCGTGAAGCTGGCCGATGCCGCGAAAGTGCCCGTGCTCCTCGGCTATGGCTACGGGCATGAGGACAAGGTGGCCTTCAATCGTCGCTTGATAATGAAGAATGGCCAGGCTTGGAGCCATCCCGGTGCGGGCAATCCAGACATCGTGGACTACGCGGGACCGATTGATCCCCAGGTGGGCGTCATCGGCGCGTGGGACTTGCAGGGCAACCTCGTGGGCACTGTGGTGAACTTCTCCTGCCACGCCACGACGAACCCTGGCGGCATCTCCGCCAACTGGATCTATTACTTGGAGAAGACGATCCAGGGCGCACTGAATACCGCTGCGCCGGTCGTCTTCATGCAGGGCGCGTGCGGCGATGTCACGCAGGTGGACAACCTATCGCCTTACCAGCGCCCCGGCCCCGAGGAGTGGGCCTTGCAGGTCGGTGGTCGTGTCGGAGCCGAGGCCGTCAAGGTCTTGATCAGCGTGGCGAAGAGCGGCGAAGCGACCGTCGATGCGCGGCAAAAAACGTGGAACATCAAACGCCGCGAGCCAGCGCCCGAAACGCTCGCGAAAGCACGTGACCTGATCACTGCTGGCAAGCCGTCAGGCGATCCCACGGACTACACCTTCGCCAAGGAGACGCTGATGCTAGAGCACTTGATCGCGGTATCGCCCGAGATCGAGCACGAGGTGCAGGTGATCCAGGTGGGACCTGTCGCGTTCGTTTCCAACCCCGCCGAATACTTCGTGCAGTATGGGCTCGATATCAAAAAGGGCAGCCCGTTCCCCTTCACCTTTCCCTGCGAATTGGCGAATGGCTGCGCTGGCTACGTGCCCACGGAGGAAGCCTTTGGCCCGCACGGCGGCGGCTATGAGACACGGCTCACCTCGTATTCCAACCTGGAGATCACCGCTGGCAAACAGTTCCGTGATGTGGGCATCGAACTCACCAAGACCATGACACCCAGCCCCGTGCCCGAACGCGCCAAGGTGCCCTTCGCTGGGCGTGCCTGGAGCTATGGCAATGTGCCGCCGGGGGTGAAGTGACTCTAGCTAGAAATGCATGGTTCCAGTGGCTGACAATGCTTCGAGGAGCAGTAATGAGTGCTAAGTGATGAGTCATTCTGTCTGATCCAAGCCAGACTCATCACCCAAGACTCATCACTTTCCCCCATGCATTACTTCATCACCGGCACCGACACCAACGTCGGCAAGACCTATGTCACCAGCCTGCTGCTGCAAAGCCTGCGCCGTGCGGGCAAGGAAGCGGTGGGTTACAAGCCGGTGGCGGCGGGGGATCGCATGGATGCCGCTGCGATTCTGCATGCCTGCCAGGACCCGGCGCTGTCACTGGACGATGTGAATCCCGTCTTCCTCAAGGCCCCGGCCGCGCCGCATGTGGCCGCGCTGCTGGAGAACAAACGCATCGACTTGAACGTGCTGCGCTCGGGCTTCGAGAAACTCACGCAGACGTATGAGACGGTGCTCGTCGAAGGCGCGGGCGGCTGGGAGGTGCCGCTGAATGACATCATGACCATGGCCGATTTTGCCCAAGCCCTGGCGCTGCCCGTGATCGTGGTGGTGAACAACAAGCTCGGTGCGCTGAACCACACGATCCTGACCGTCCGCAATATCCAGGCCCGGCAGATGCAGTGCGCGGGCTTGATTCTAAATCACGTCGCCGATGAGCGGGACACCGCCAGTATTAGCAATCGCGCCGTACTAGAGCGCTTCCTGGATGTGCCCGTGCTTGCCGAGATCATGCACGGCGAGACGGAGCTGGACTGGCCGCTGTAGCTGTTTGGTGTTCACGCTTTAGCGTGCGTTCAATAAACACGCTAAAGCGTGAACACCGAACTCCTTCACAGCCCGGTCGGGTGATCCACAAACTCCCAGGGCAGGCTAAATTTGTCCTGCACATGCTGCGCTAGCGCCTTCACGCCGAAGGTCTCTGTGGCGTAGTGGCCAGCATAGATCAAATTCACACCCAGTTCTTCAGCCAGCGTGTAGCTCCAGTGCGGACCCTCGCCGGTGATGAAGGTGTCGATGCCACGCGCCGCTGCGGCAGCAATCTCCGAGCCCGCACCACCAGTGACTAAGCCGATGTGTTGGGCGGTCGATGGACCACCAGGGCAGACATGCACGCGAGCGCCCGTGGCCTTCTCCAGTCGTGCCACCAGCTCATCACGCGTGATCGCGGTCTCGCTCAGCAAGCCAATGTCCGTGCCCTTGTATGGATGAAAGGTGCCGCTCGACTCCATGCCCAGCGCCTTTAATAGCACTGCGTTGTTGCCCAAGGTCTGATGCGCATCCAGCGGCAGGTGCGCGCTGTAAATGGCCAGCCCGCCTTCGATGCAGAGACGCGTCTTCTCAAACACCGCGCGTGTGCATGGCTGCAAGCCGCTCCAGAACAGCCCATGATGGACGATCAATAAATCCGCGCGACAGGCGAGCGCCTTGCGAATCACCGGCAGGCAGGCGTCCACCGCCGCCACCACGCGCGTGACCTCACCCTTCGTGTTCTCCATCTGCAAGCCATTGAGCGCCGGGCCGTAATCGGCAATCTCCGCGATGCGCAGCTCGGTATTCAGGTAGGTAGTGAGGTCGGCGAGGTTCATGGTGGACGCACCATAGAGTGAGAAGTGAAAGGTGAGAAGTGAGACGTTGTGTGCTTCTTCTCCACTTCTCCACTTCTCGACGCCCCCATGCACCTCATCCTCGGACAAGGCCTCGCCGGCACCGCCATCGCTTGGCGGTTGTGGGAGCGTGGGCTGCCGTTCCTGATCGTGGATCGCGATGAGCCGGTGACCAGCTCCAAGATCGCGGCAGGGCTGCTGACGCCGATCACCGGCATGCGCATGTCCTTGAACGAAAACTACGGCCCCTGGCTATGTGAGGCCGTGACGTTCTATCGGCACAAGGAGCGCTTGCTCGGCCAGCGCTTCCTTCACGCCCAGCCGCACCTGCGCCTTTGCAAGAACGGCAAGGAAGCCGAGCGCTGGGCCAAGCGGCAGGCCGATGCCGAGGTGCAGCGCTTCACCCGTGCGCTGAGAACGCCCGACCCGTCCATCTTCACGAACCAGCATGGTGGCTTCGAGATGAAGCACGCGGGCTGGCTCGATACCGCTGGCTACCTGAGCGCCAGCCGCACCTACTTTGAAAACGCGGGCTGCTGGATGAAGGCGGACCTCAGCGCGAGTAGCATCGCTCTGACTCAAGACCACGTCACTTGGCAGGGCCGCGACTTCAGCCATGTCATCCACTGCACGGGCTGGGCGGCGATGAAGCATCCGCTCTTCGACTGGGTGCCTTTTCAACCCGTGCGCGGCACCATCCTCACCGCGCGGGCTGATCTGCAAGGCGAGCGCCGCATCCTGCACCACGGCTGTTGGATGCTGCCGCACAAGGACGGCACGCTGCGTGTCGGCTCCACCTTCGAGCTGCGCTTCGATGATCCGCATGGCTTCGATGCCGAGGCTGTCGATGAGTTGAAACGTAAGCTGCACCATGCCGTGCATGTGCCGGTGGAGATCCTTGATCAACAATCGGCGGTCCGCCCAGCCATTGCGCAACAGCGCACGTTGATTGGGACTCATCCCGCGCAGCCGCGCGTGGCCTTCTTCAATGGCCTGGGTAGCAAGGGCACGCTGCGGGCACCGCATTTTTCAGCGCTGCTGGTGCGGCACCTGATCGACCAAAAGCCCCTGCCGCCCGCCTTCGACTTGCGTGGGAACCTGTGACGCAATCGCTGCACACGTTTCTTGTGCAGGGGCGTAGTTCATGAAACACTCCGCCCATGTCACCCATCACTTACCATCTCATTCACATCATTGGCGTCTTGTTCCTCTTCGTCGGCTTCGGCGGCCTTGCCTCCAGCGATGAAGGCTCCCGCAAAAAAGCGATGATGTATCATGGCATCGGCCTGCTCATTCTGCTGATCGCAGGCTTCGGATTGATTGCGAAGCTGAAGCTCTCCTACGCCGCCCCATGGGTGCTGGTGAAGCTGGGTATCTGGCTGGTGCTAGGTTTCCTGCCCGTGCTGGCCAAGCGTGGTGTGCTGCCTGCCAAGGTGGTCATCTACATCGCCATTGCTCTCGGTGGTGTCGCCGCATGGTCCGGTTATTTGAAGGACGCGGCGTGGTAAGCCGCGCGCAACGCTAGCTGCCCAAGCTCAAGTATTCGCGCAGCGTGTGGTTCATCGCACGCCGCACGGGTGGAAAGGCATCCGACAAACGCAGCAGCACCTCTTCGAGCGCGAATTCCTCCGCGAGAACGTGGTGCCCTGCGGCTTGTAGATGGCTCATCACCACGCCTTCATAGAAGTCCACGTCTGGAGCGCCTCGGCGCTCCGCACGATGGTGCAGGTAGTCGGGATACAAGCAGGTCAGCACCATGAACTGGTTCGCACACTTCACGTGGATGAAGAATTTCTCAGTTCCGCGTGCTTGGTCCAGTGCCTCCAGGTAGTCGACACTGTAGAGGCTCATCTTGTCGGCCTGAGCATGGACTTGGCGAGAGGTAGGCATTCCGAACTCCGCGCACACCACGGCCAGGTAATCCGCGACCTGCAGATCTTCCACGCCGATGCGCTTCAGCGTGTGCCGCACCACGACAAAGAAAAACAGCGTGGGCGATAGCATGGCCGCACGTCGCTGCACCGCGACGGCATCGAAGAGCTTCGGGTGATCCAGAATGCTGCGCACGCTGTCAGGATCGTCGCAGAGCGAGGCCAGACTCGCCTTCCCTCGTTCGCTCATGCCCAGAGACTCGATGATGAACTGCCAGTCCATCGGTGTGAACCGATACTGGCACCCGGTGCGCGGAATTGACATGTAAGACATGATTCGTTGGAGGTTACCTCACGTTAAGCATTGGCCGTGCCAGCATGATTCTCCTGACTGCGACAAAGCCACGGTTCATCGCGTTGAGATAAGGCTGATCCCCACTCGCTAAACCACGGCCCCTCGCTCCTCCTTCCTTTTCCCATGATCCTGAAACTGCTCCCCGCCCTTTTCCTGGCGACAACCCTCGCCCACGCCGCTGACTACTTCCCCCAGCCCGACAGCAAGGGTGGCTGGCGCGAAGCGAAGGACGCCAAAACCATGCGCCAGCACGCGGGCATGGACTTGTCGCAGTTGGAGCCTGCTTACACCATGACCGAGCGCAGCACCGCACATGGCGGCTTGCTCGTCGTGCGGAATGGCTGGCTGGTGTATGAGCGCTACTTCGGCCGCGCCAGTCGCCATGTGAATCCTGACATGGCCTCCACTGGCAAGGCCTTTTGCAGCATCGCTTGTGGCATCATGCTGGATGAATTCAAAACCAAGATCCCCGAGGGGCTCGACACGAAAGTCTTCACGGAAACGTATCTGCCGCAGGCCATCCCCTTCAATGACCCGCGCAAGGCCAACATCACCCTCGGCCAATTGCTGTGCATGACCGCTGGCTACTGGGGCGAAGGCCAAGCGCCCACCGGCTATGTGAAAGGCGACCCCAAGCCGAAGCCACTGAAGGCCGTGCCAGGGCAGAACATCAAGGACCTTGATGCCTCGTCGCTGAACGTGCCGCTGTGGACCGATCCCGGCGCGGGCTACTCGTATTCTTCCCCTTCCCCGCACATCGCCAGCATCGTGCTACGCAATGTGACCGGTATGGAATTGAAGGACTACATCAACGAACGCCTGGCCAAGCCCCAAGGCTGGGGCCCGTGGGACTACTGCTTGCATCGTGGCGACTTCGTCATGCCGCACGCGAATGGGGCAGGCAGCACCGCGCTTCATGCCACCGATGTCATGCGTTTCGGCTACTGCCTCGCCCGCAACGGCAAGTGGCAGGATCAGCAACTGGTGCCGCCGAGCTACATTCAAAAATGCCAGACCTGGTCGCCATACAACTCACACACGCCTTTCAGCCTTCAATGGGAGCACAATGCCGATGGCCATGTCGCAGGCGCGCCCAAGGATGCCTTTTGGAAAAGCGGGGCCGGTGGCTTCTGCTTGTATGTCGTGCCCTCGCTCGACCTCGTGATCTACAAGCTCGGCGGCAAGACCGGTCAATACGAGCCCGCACTCACCCGCATTCCACAGCCGAAGCCCGACACCAGCCGCGACACTTGGGAGGCCTTCCCCGGCAGCGGCTTCATGGAAGGCGGCGGCTCCTACT
>CAXNNN010000192.1:0-6656 GCA_964203095.1 Verrucomicrobiaceae bacterium
ACGAAGCATCGGGTTTGTTCCAGCGCCTGCGCCTTGCACAAGGCGCTCAGGCCGCCGAGGAAGCCTTTGTGGAGTTGCACGCCTGGATTGGACAACGTCACGACGGCGCACACGCAAGCCTGCTGGCAGCCAAAGAACGACTGCTCGCAGTGCATCAACTCAAGCTCGGGGAGAGGCTCGCCCGCACACGTTTCAAGCGGACGTGATCTCGTTGTAGGATCTCTAGCAATTTTTTGAGCGGTAGTTCAGCGAGCGGGTTGTGCGCCTTTGATCACCACAGTCCTTTCCTTCGCTGAAAGCGGCGCGATCTTAGCATAGTTACCATCAAACGAAGCTAGGGTGCCGTGGTAGGGCTCCGTGTTTTTGCCAGTCACCAAGACCCAGGGTTTTTCCATGTCGAAGCGCAGTTGTGTCGGTTCACCGCCGTATTCCGAAAGAGTCAGCAAGGCGGAGTTGCCGGAACGAAAAGCGATCCCCTTGATCGACCCTTGATGGCCTGTGGCACCGCGGACACAGCTGAAGAGGAAGTGCAGCTGGGTTCCTTGATCAACAATGCTTAACCTGCCGCCGACACCATCACTCCAAAAGCCGGTCAAATCCTTGTCATGTCGGAAGTCCATTAGACCGTGGATCCAGGACGTCCTAAGCTTGACCTCGTCCGTCGATCTCACAAGACGGGATTCAACCAGTTCCTGTGCCCGCAGCAAACGACCATCGGGATCGGAGAAAATCGCCAGCCGCCATTCTTCCCATCGACTCTGACCTTCTTTGAAGATCTGCAAGGCCTTGCCACGCAAGTCCTTCAGTGCCCTTCGGGTGGCGACCGCGAGTTTTTCATTTCGCACAGCAAACTGCTCCAGCGGCGAAGGCGGGGTTTTGGTGGCATTCGCAGGCTCGGGTGTGACAGGCTCCTGAGCCATAATCCAGTTCGACAAAATCAAGGCCAGTAGGACGCTCCAATAACGGAATGGTGTCAGGGAAAGGGGTTTCATGGGCTAGGAAATGATCATGGTCTCGCATTCGATTTCACCGAGGCAGCCGCTGCAGGCCCACGAATGAAACACCCGGCCACACAGCCTCGGCCAAGTCACGTCAGGTGTGCGAATCTCCACCTTTACCAGCGGACTGGGCCCGCAAAGCGGACAAAGAACATGGTCGTTTTTGGGCAACCTCGAATGACTCTTGCCTGACCACGAGTGAAAGTCACGGTCCAGGTCCAACCCCTCGAAGGGATCCTGACCTTCATGAATCGGATGCTTCAGATGCAGCTCAGGGAGGGTGACCTCATGGCCTTTCGGATCGGTCATCAGCCGGCGAAGGCCGAACCATGAGTTCTTGCGAATGATGTCCCGCACTGTGGCACGCTTCAAAAAGCGGGAGCCTTTCGGCATGGGATGAGGAGGTTTGACGACCGCCTGGTATTGATATCGCCCGTTGCTTGCTCGAGTTTCCTCAATCCAGCCATCCCGGCAAGTCTCCAGCAGCAGGGCCAAGAACAGTACATCAGTCGTTTGCCCAAGGCGGTTGTGATCCCGGGGAGAAAGCGAACCGGGTCGGGGGGCACAGCGATTGTAGGAAGCCACTTCGTCCGGCTGGCTTCTCTGCATCTGCTTCATTGCTAGTTTCTGTAGTTCCCGAACTCTCTCAATGGTCACTCCACAGGGAGGGGTCCAATTTTCGAATGTGAGCATTTTCATAATTAAGGACAGTATCCGCGGTAGTTTTAGTGATCGGAGGTGGCGCCTACGACCAAAGGCTCCGTAGCCTCATCAGAACTCGTTGTTTGCCACGGGCAAGTCTCCGTGGGTTTTCAGGTGGTCTTGGATCAGCAGAGTCTCCAACAGAGCCGGAGACAGCTGTTGCTCCCAGGCACTCAGTACGAAGCATTCGACCTGGATTTCAGAAGATTGAATGTGTTCGCGGTACCGAGCCTCGTGATCCATTTGGGGGATTTCGTTCACAGAACCGTTTGGGCCATACTCAAATTGCTCAGCATAAGGTCCCTGAGTCTGGAAACAATACGGCGTCCAGCGTTGAAGACGTGAGGTGAGACAGCCGTCATTGAGTTGCACCGTTGCGTCGCCGGTGCGCTTGAACTTGCCCGCCTTGCCAATGTAGAGCAGCTGCCGGGGACCATTGCTCGGCGTGCGCCAGATACAATACACTCCAGGTCCCTGCGGCCACTGCTGGAGGTTCCATGCTTGGCTGCCAGCCAGGACCCGGTAACGCCCGACGGATTGAAAATAGCCTTTAATGGCCTCGTAGGGAATGGCAGATGGCCATGGGGCCACTGGCCCCTGCGGCTCAGCCAGTGCAACACAAACTGCTTCCTCACGAGGTTCAACACCATCTGGTTTCGCCGTGAGAGGCTGTGCTTGAAGAAGGGTGGTGGCAGGGATCTCCAAGACAAGACGCACAGCCTGTTGCCCCAGCGGGTAGTTCCCAGCGATTCCTTGGTTTTGAAAGCCGTGCTGAGTAAAGAACATTAAAGCGGCAGGATTAGCAGTGGCGGCCGTCAAGCACTCCAGGTGAGTTACCTGACGTTCACACGCTTGATCGATGACCTGATGCAACAGCTGGGAGGCGATTCCCTGTCGCGCATACGCTTGATCGACGACAATGCCATGAATCTTGGCAGTAGAAGCGTGTGGCGGGCAATCCCACTCTACAGCTACAAAACCCACCACACTTTGCACCGCATCTTCGGCCACATACAAGTTCAAGTTGGCCACATTAACATGCGGAACAGGTTGACTCAGGATGAATTTCTCAAAAATAGGAACGTACGGACCAAACACTTCGAAACGGTGAGCGAGTTGAAGAATAACAGGAAGATCTTGATCAGGATTGGCAATGCGGATAGACATATTAATTATAGTATTAGTTATTTTGAAGTTTCAAAACTTATTTAAAGTTGTAAAATATGTATCGAAATCAACTTGTAAAATAAATATTTTTTTATTTGATTTTAAGTTAATAGTTTTTGGTGTGCGGCGACTAATAAGCGCTTCAAGGAGGTGCGCTGCATCGTGGCAGTTGCGGTGTGAATGTGTTTAACCAGCGCTTGCAGCGTGTGGTCGCCTCGACCTGCTTTAAGAAACAGCATCAGTGGAAGAGCCCGTAGTGACGCAGGACTCATCACAAGAAATCAGGAAGCTCAAGCCCGATGGCAGCGTCATTGAGTTTCAAGTCAAGCTTTCAGGTCTGGAAGAAATCACCCGCTGGGTGCTGAGCTGGGGCAGCAAGGCGCAGGTGCTGGGACCGCCTGAGCTGCTGAAACGAGTGCGGGAGGAATTGCAGGGGATAATAGCATCCATGTGATGACGGTGGGCAGCATGCGGCCAGCGCCGTCGATTTGGCCATGTTCGGTTGGTCAGCAACGTCACAGTGCCAATTATTCACCACTGCCTGTGTAGGTATTCTCAAACATCCGTCGAGCGTGGTGGATCAGCTTCGGAATCAAATCCACACGCTTGGTGCGCGTGGTCACTTTGAGTCCGGCGGCGGCCGCCAGCGTGCGGAGGATGTCGTCGGAATAGCCGACGGATAGTTCCAGCTCAATCTCATCTTCGCTCTTCGCGCCGAGCCGGAGCAAGGCTCTGAGCGAGTCGTCATGGGATGTGGGGCTTGGTGGCGGGGCGGCGTGCGCTTCGGCAAGCGTCTTGGCCAGTCGCAATGCCTTGTCGGCGATCTCGGCATCAGCCGCGAGCGAGACAAGTCTTTCACGCTGGTTCGCAAGCGTCGCCGACTTGCCGGCTGGCAGCTTGATCGCCAGCTTCTTGGCCAGCACCTTCAGTGTGGGGGCATCGAAGACTTTGCTTTCGGAACTGAGCAGATCGCGCAATTCGCAGGCGGCAGGCGAGGCCTGTTTGATGGCGGCGCGCAGCATGGTGGCGAGCTTGTCCGCAGCGTCACCGAGGGTTTTTACCACCTTGGCGGCGGACTCGCCCGAAAGCGTGGCTGGATGGGACTGAAGCCCCTGGCCAAGGGTGATGAGCTTGGTGGATAGTTCTTGGTAGGTCATGGCAGGCTTTGGAGGTGTGCGATGAAGCTGTCAGCAAGCAGGGAGTAGTCCTGTGAGCCGATGGAACCGGCTGCATGAAGGATGACAGGCAGGTGTTCGGAGGTGGATTCGGCAACGCGAACATCAAGCCGGACCGGAGGGGCCAGCACCGCACACTGCGGATGCACCCAGCCCTTTTCCTTGAGCAGCAGGAGCTGAGCCTTCAGCTCGGCGATGGCCGTGCTGTAGATTTCGCCCACGATCTGGTAACGGTTCACCGTGATGGCGCACACCTGGTTTTGGGAGAGGTGGGCACGCGAGGCCTGGAAGCTCTCGTTCATCTTGTGCAACTGCCGGCACAGGATCTGCAACCCCGACAACGACAGGTAGTCAGGATTGTAGGGCACGACGATGTGATCGGCGGCGACCACGGCGGTCTGTGCCACATGATAAATGTTCGGCGGGCAGTCCAGGAGGATGTAGTCGTATTCCTCCATCACCGGCAGCAAGGCGTTGCGGAGCGAAGGGCGCACCCGACCCACGATCTTGGGATTGATCCCGAATTCGATGTCGAACAAATCAATGGCGCTGGGCAGGAGGTGCAGGTTGGGAATAAGTTCAAGGCCGTTCTGCGTCCGAGGCACGCCCTGCACAATGGCGTCGTGAGCATTAAAGAGTGAGGTGCCAGTGATGGCGTCCTGAAAGATCTGGAAGGTGGTCCTTTGGATCGCGGACGCCTGGCGTGCCACTGCGGTCAGTTCGGTGAACCTTTGTGGGCTCAGCAGCCAGAAGGTGCTGTTGCACTGCGGATCGAGATCGACCACGAGCACCCGTTTGTGTTTCTGGTAGGCAAGGCAGGCACCGAGGTTCACCACATTCGCGGTTTTACCGACGCCACCCTTGAAGTTGAGGAATGCGATTACCTTGGCGCTCATAGAACATTATTGGACGCATAGGATAGTTGGTGCAACAATCAACAATTGAGTAACATTCATTGTCATTGTAGCTTGATCAGCACATGTCCACCGCTACTCCAGTCCCCATCGTGAAAAAGCCTGGCAAACTGCCAAGGTCGGCCTGGGACTTTTCAAAGCTGCCCCAGGAGGAGCAGGAAGTCTGCTTTGCCTGGGAGTATGCAAGGGAGTGGGAGTTGCTGCGGCACCGGCTGATCACCATGCCACCGACCGGCGGTGCTGAACGCGAAGCTTTTGAAGCCGATCCCGACGCCTGGCTGGGCTGTGTGCAGGCCAAGATGCTGCTTTCACACCTGGACAAGCTGGAAACGCCTTGGCAGGATCTCTCCAAGAGCGTGAGAACAGCGATTCTGGAGGAGGCCGGATCAGGACGCGCGGGCCTTGAGCCCATGAAGCCTGGGGCGGAGGAGCTTGAGGCACTGCGCGGCGGCGACTCTGAATCGGCGGGAGTCGCGGTCTTCAGGGTGAACTGGGAGCAGAGCGACAAGCGGTTGCTCGCTGATTTCGCCCGCTGGCTCAAGGAGGAGCGCACCTCGCCCGCCAGGGAGCAGCGCGGGCGCAACCGGCGCGACGATCTCAACATGCTGGGGGCGATGCGCCAGCTCAACTGCCTCAGGCTTGAGGAGGCGATCATCGAAACCACCAGGGCCTTGGGTGAACCTCTTTATGGCAAGCGCCCTTCGTGGGAGCGGGCTCGAAAGACGGCGTTGCGGGTGTTCCAGGAAGATTTTCTCGTGGGCGCAACGCGTTGGCAGGAGCCGCAGATGCCGCTGAGCTACCTCAAGCTGGAGCGGGAATAGACAATTGCGTCGCACACAATCGCATTGTAGCGCAATAAATATCTTGTTGTGTTACAGTCGCGCCCTATTCTGAGGGTGCATGAAGACGACCTCGCACCCTCAACGCACCCTGTCGGGACCTGAGGAATGCCGTCTCTACACGCTGTCGGAGTTGGCGACGCTGATGGGCGTCTCCCCACGATATGTTCAGATATTGCGCGAGCATGGTTGCGCAACAAACTCGACCTGCGCGCAAGGAAAGTGTTCTGCACACTCACCGCCGCACGCCTGCTCTCCGCCGGCACCAAACCCGGCAACGATCTGGACAAGTGCCTGGAGCGCTACCTCAACGTGCTGCCCGCGCCTGACCATAGCCTGTCGGACTGGGGCTCGATGTTCCTCACCGATGACCAACTTGCGTATGCCGCGCGCGACGTGGCGCATCTGAACGACCTGGCCAACAAGCTGTGGGGCGAACTGGAGCACCAGCACCTCGACACGGTGGCGAAGCTGGAGATGGAACTCGTCATCCCCATCGTGGAGATGGAGCACGCAGGCATCGCGGTGGACACGGACAAGCTGCGCGTTATCGAGGGCGAGGCACGCAAGTCAGTGGCAGCCGATGCCGCGCGACTGCGTGAGTTGCTCGACAGCCCGAAGCTCAATCCAGCAAGCCCACAGCAACTCATGCAGGCGCTTGCACTGCATGGCATCGAACTGGCCGACACCAATGAGGAAACTCTGAAGGCGGCGGACGATGGAGTCATCATCCCGGTAATCCTTGCCTGCCGCGCTGCGGACAAGCTGGCTCAGCAGGCGAAGACCTTGCTCGACTGCGTGAAGCGCGATGGCCGCATCCACGGTCGCTTTGATCCCACCGGCACGGCCACCGGAAGGTTC
>CAXNNN010000193.1:0-6618 GCA_964203095.1 Verrucomicrobiaceae bacterium
GGCACCTTCAACACCATGCGGCCCTGGTTCGTCGCCCTGATTATCTCTGCCACCGAATATGCCGCCCTGGGTGCGGACCCGGAGCGTGGCGTGGATCGCGTCTACGAGAAGCGTGCGCTCAAGGATGGCAAGCCAGGCGAGGGGTTGGAGACCGTGGACTTTCAAATCGGTCTGTTCACCGCGCTGGGCGAGGTGCAGCAGCAGGAACTTCTGGAGCAAACGCTGGCTGAAGTGAAGCAGTTGTCGCAGCAGTTCGAGGAAATGATTGCCTGCTGGAGGGGGGGGGATGTAGAGGCGCTGCACCACATGTTATTCAGGGAAGCTGAGAGGTATCCCGACCTGCTCGACCGCTTTCTCACCCAGCGGAACGCGCGCTGGATTGCGCAGTTGGAGCGCTATCTGGCAGGCAAGGAGCACGTCATGGTGCTCGTCGGTGGAGGTCATCTCGGGGGCCAGGGCGGCGTCATCAACCTGCTCAAAGGCAAGGGCTACACTGTGCGCAAGCTCTCGGATGTCACCGAAAAAGCGACAAAATAGACCCGTAATGCAACAGGAATTCACCTTGACGCCCTCCCTCATTTCCGGCAACTAATGCGGCTACGCCTACTGGGTTCTCCGCCCAGCTCCTCTCCATCGTTCCCCAAGACTTCCCGAATATGACACGCCTGACGAAATTCCGCGCACCTTTACTCTGCGTGGCTCTGGCCTTCGCTAGTGCCGCCCTGCCAGACACAGGTTACTCCCAAGTGATCAACGCCCCAGCTGCCGCTAAGGTGGTGAAGCAAGTGCGCGTGGTCTTCAGTGGCCCAGCTTCCATCAGCGAGGCTCGCGTGCGGGCTCAGATGGCTCTGCGTGAAGGTGAAGCCTACAGCAAGGAGATCGAAGACCAGGACCTGCGCAATCTCTATGCGACAGGCACTGTGGACAATGTGTCGATCACGACGACTGAAGGCGCGGGCGGCGTGATCGTTACCGTGACTATCACTGGACGTGGGGCCATCGGTGATATCGTCTTCCAGGGCAATACGCAGGTGAGTTCCGGTAAGCTGACCAAGGACATTGAACTCAAAACCGGCGAACCCGTGGACGAAGTCCGCATCGCCGCAGGTAGCCAGAAGATTCGCGAGCGCTATGAGAAGCAAGGCTACTCGGACGTGTCCGTCAGCTACCAGACCGAAGTGATCCAGGGATCAGGCTTCACGCGTGTCACTTTCGTTGTGAATGAAGGTGCACGTGGTTTGGTGCGAAAAATCAACTTCGAAGGCAACAGCGTCATGAAGGCCAGCGCACTGCGCAGCAAGATGACCCTGAAGGAAAAGGCCCTGTGGCGCGTATGGCGCGGTAAGTCCGCCCGCATTGGCGACGATGTGCTCAACGAGGACATCAAAACCGTCGAAGGCGTGTATCATGACGCCGGTTACGTCTATGCCAAGGTTGTTGAAGTGCGACGGGACCCTGCCGGTGACGACTACACGGACCTTACCTTCGTCATCGATGAAGGCGGCAAGTATGACGTGGGTGTCGTTACGCTCGAAGGCCTAACCGTCTTCACCGTTGAAGAGCTTACCCCCGCGCTGCAGACCATCGCCGGTTTTGCCTATTCCGGCAGCGATGTAACTGCCGACGAGAAGATGGTAGGCGACTATTACGGCTCCCGTGGCTATGCAGACGCTCGTGTGGATACTAGCATCATCCCTGCTGGCCCAAACCAAGTGAATGTAATATTCCGCGTGACGGAGGGGACCAAGTCCTTCGTTCGCAAGGTCAACATCGCTGGCAACGACGTCACGCAGGATCAGGTTATCCGCCGCGAGCTTCCCTTCACCCCAGGTGAAGAGTTGAACACCGTCAAGGTTGCCGCTGGCAAGAAGCGCCTGCAGTCACTCGGCTATTTCAGCGATGTGGATATCCGCAACAACGCTACCGAGCAGGATGGTTTCAAAGACATTGATGTTACGGTAGCTGAGCAGTCCACTGGCACCATCAACTTTGGAGCGGGCTTCAGCTCGATCGATAGCTTGGTTGGATTCATCGACTTGACCCAGACCAACTTTGACATCGGCGGTTGGCCTAGCTTCCGCGGTGCAGGCCAGCGCTTCCACATGGGCCTCAAATACGGCACCAAGCGTCGCGACTTCAGCATGGCCTTCACGGAGCCGTGGTTCCTTGGCCAGAAGCTCTCTTTCACGACCGAGCTTTTTTATCGTGACCAGTATTATTTGTCAGACGTTTACGACCAGCAGACCTACGGCTTGTCCTTTAACTTCCGCAAGCCTCTCGGTGAGCACTCCTACCTGGAAGCTCAATACACACTGCAGAACATCAGCATTGAAGGTATCGACGAAGGCGCGAGCGAGGCCATCAAGTCCGAAGAAGGTGATTACCTCCAAAGCAAGATCGACGTTTCCTGGGTGCATGACACCCGCGATGACCTTTATCTAACCCGCAGCGGTCACAAGGTCGAAATCGGTGGCCTCGTTTCCGGTGGCTTCCTCGGTGGTGACGCCGATGTGTATGGTATCAACTTCACCGGTTCGCAGTACGTTAGCCTGCCTTGGGACACCATCCTTAGTTTCGAAGGCTCTGTCAAAGCCGTTGATTCCTCCGATGACCGTGTGCCGATCTTCGAGCGCCTCTTCCTTGGTGGTGCCAACAACCTGCGTGGCTTTGATTACCGTGAAGTCGGTCCGAAAGACGAGTTCGGCGAACCCCTGGGTGGCTTGACCTCCGCTTACGCTTCGGTCGAATACAGTGCGCCAGTCATCGAGAAGGTGCGCGCTGCAGTCTTCTACGACGTGGGTATGGTCAGCACCGATTCCTACGACTGGGGTGGCGATCTGAACTCCAACGTCGGTATTGGTCTTCGCTTGATGCTGCCTGCGATCGGCATGATCCGCTTGGACTACGGTATCCCCGTGCAGGCTGATGAGCGCAACGACAGCTCTGGCCAGTTCAACTTCAATCTCGGCTACAAGTTCTAGTCGTTTGTCGCTTCCCTCCCCGTCCCCTATCAATTGCCCCTCATGAGATTCATCGCAGTCGCCTCGTTCGCCCTCCTGTTCGCTTCCCAAGTCATCGCCGCCGACATGAAGTTCGGCGTTGTGGACATGTCGAAGGCCTTCTCGGAATACTACAAGACCAAGGAAGCCGCCGCCAAGATGAAGGCGAACAAGGACAAGGCCGCCTCCGAAATGCAGGAGCAATACGACACCTATAAGAACCTGCAAAGCCAGCTCCAGAAGAAGCAAAAGGAAGCGCAAGACCCCATCCTCACCCAGGATGCTCGTGCGAAGTCTCTTGCTGATTTCCAGGGCACTTTGAAGGAAGCCCGCGCGCTGGAGCAGCAGATCACTGAATTCCAGCAGCGCCGCGCGCAGCAGATTCGTCAGGAAGAAGTGCAACTCCAGCAGGGTCTCTACGGTGAGATCCTCGCCGTGGTCAAAGACAAGGCCAAGACCGCTGCTTTTGACTTTGCCTTCGACAAATCAGGCCTTGGGATCACCCAGGTGCCCGTTCTTCTCTATTACAAGGACGCCACCGATTTCACCGACGAAGTCATCGTCGAGTTGAACAAGAACGCCCCTGCGGATGCTGGTAAGGCTGCTGAGCCAGCTAAGAAGGAAGAGCCTGCCAAGAAGGCCAAGTAATCTACGCTTTCCACGATGATTCTTTGAACCGGCGGCCATCATTGGCCGCCGTTTCCATTTACGGCTATGTCTTCCACTCCCAAGCATATCACTCTTCTCGACCTCGCCATCCTAGTCGGAGGAACACTGGAGCAGGGTGATCCGACGGCGCTGGTGACAGGCCTCAACTCCCTGTCCGAGGCTGCCGAGGGCGACATCTCATTCCTGGGTAACCCTCGCTATGTCCCGCAGCTCAAAACTACCAAAGCCTCCGCAGTGCTTGTTGCTCAGGACTTTGCCGACGAACTTCCCGACAAAGGGCTCATTAAGGTGGTGAACCCAACTCTGGCCTTCTCCGCAGTCATCAAATTTTTCGGTCCCCAGGTCCGCCCCTTCGTTCCTGGTGTGCATCCTACCGCCGTCATCGCTGACAGCGCGCGTTTCGACCGCAGCCAGGTCTATGTAGGCCCTCACGCCGTCATTGAGGACGAGGTCGAAATGGGCCCAGGTTCTGCGATTCATGCCGGGGCTTTTGTTGGTTTTGGTGTCCGGTTGGGTGAGGGCTGCATCGTTCACGCCAACGCCGTCATCAAGGACCATTGTGTGCTCGGCAAGCGCGTCACGATCCATAGCGGCAGTATCATTGGTTCCGACGGCTTCGGCTATGAGACAGTCAAAGGCCAGCATCTCAAGATCGAGCAGGTTGGCATCGTGCAGTTGGATGACGATGTCGAAATTGGTTCCTGCACGACCATCGACCGTGCTCGCTTTGGCCGCACCCACATCGGCGCGGGGACCAAGATCGACAATCTCGTCCAGATTGCGCACAATGTCAGCACGGGACGCGGTTGCATCCTTGTCTCACAGGTCGGTATTTCCGGTAGCACGCGATTGGGCAACTACGTTGTTATGGGCGGGCAAGTCGGCGTCGCGGGTCACTTGGAGATCGGTGACCAAGTCACCTTTTTGGCCAAGAGTGGCGTCACCAAGAACGTCACCGATGCCGGGGCTTATACGGGTTACCCTGCGCGCCCCTTGATTGAAGGTCGCCGCATGATGGTGTATCCGGGACGAGTTCCGGAACTGATGGACCGAGTGAAGGAACTGGAGAAGAAACTGGTCGAGCTGGAGAAGCGGCTTGGCTAAGCCACTCTCAGCGTGGATTTATCGACCCTTGCTCTTATCAACGGCTCGCTTGCCATACCGCAGTATTCGCCATGAAAGGTTCGACACTCACGCAAAAGGCATTGTCCCCCAGACAACGCGAGGCTTTGCTTCAGGGCTTGAAGGCACGATTTGAGCGCCACATGAGCCGTCATGCGGGGCTGGTGTGGGCGCAGGTCATGGCTCGTCTAGAGGCGAAGGCTGACAAGCTCTGGTCGCTGCACGAAATGGAGCGCACGGGCGGGGAGCCGGATGTCGTGGGGCAGGATTCGAAGTCGGGCGAATACCTCTTCTTTGACTGCTCGCCGGAAAGCCCGAAGGGGCGGGTAAGTCTGTGCTATGACCGTGGGGGGCTGGAATCGCGGAAGGAGCACAAGCCGGCGACGAGTGCTATGGACATGGCGGTGGAGATGGGGGTCGAGCTGCTGACGGAGTCGCAATACCGGGATCTGCAAATGCTTGGCGAGTTCGACCTGAAGACATCAAGCTGGGTGGCGACACCTGCGGACATTCGACAGCTTGGCGGTGCCCTCTTTGGGGATCGCCGCTTCGGCCAGGTGTTCATCTATCACAACGGCGCTCAGTCCTACTACAGCGTGAGGGGGTTCCGCAGCAGCTTGCGGGTCTGATTGCGCCCCCCAGTTGGATCAAGTGGGAAGCTCAGTGCCCCTCTGTGCTGCGCCACGAGAGCAAGGGAGCGCTGGTTTCTTCGTTGGTCGCCAAGGTGAAGGTGACGGTGGCTTCGAAGCTGGCGTCCTCCTCCTCGCTCTTCGGGATCTGTCCGATCACGCCGACTTGAACAACGCAGTCACCTCCTTGATAGACGATGCGTGGGTCGTGAAGAGTGATGGCAAAGTCACCTTTGTCGAACTTCTTGAGCACGGGTCCGCCTTCCAGGTGCTCGAAGATGGCTTTCTTGGTTGGCTCAAGCAAGTCGGCGGCTTTGGACAGGGCGTTGCCACCGTCTGAGGTGTATAGAAGGCCGTAAACGTTGGCGTCAAACGTGGCCCATTTGCCGCTGTTCACCTGAGCGAGGAAGAGGGAAGAGGATGACCAAGCCGTTTCGGTGCTGTCATGGTTGTAGGTGGACTTGTCGCCGAAGTGCTTGCCAACCAGGGTGCCAACAATCTGCTTGGTGCGCACGTTGACGGCGTAGTTGATGAGGTTCGCGTCGTCCTGGTCACCCATCATGAAACCTTCTTCATCACTGTTACCCTGGGGGCTGCTTTGCCCTTTCTGTCCCCAAGCAAGGGCGTAAATCCCATCGCGAGAGCCCGAGCCTGCGATGGTGCGCCAGCCGTCACCGGTCAGCACGGGGCCAGCCGACACGGAAGGCGCTGGCTCGCTAGACGATGCGCCGTCTTCAGCTAGGCGCAGCAGTTTTTGAATCACTGGGGCGGTCATCTCGTGCTGTAGCGTGTAGGTTTCGCTCGCATTTTCGATCTCACTGAGGGGAACGGCTTGGCTTTTCAGCGCGTCAGTCTCCGTGGGCTGTCCCGCAGGGAAACGGCCTTGTTTGTTGAGCACGCGAATGAGCTGCCCATCGGCGAAGTAGTAGCGCTTCTCAGTCACGTCGGTGACGTTCGGATCAATCAAGACGTTCTCGGTGCGGTCCAGCGTGAAGATGAGCTGGTCACCTTTGAAGTAGAATTGCTGCTTGGATTCACCGTGGTCCTCGAGGCTGTGAGTCTCCAGCTTGGAGAGCTTTTCTTCGCCTTCGCCGTCGCTGATCCAGAGGTGATGAATGGTGGTCATCACCGGGGCGGCGTTCTGTACCACGGTGGAGTAGTTGTTCCAAATTTCGTGGTTCTCTTCGATCTTTGAGAAC
>CAXNNN010000194.1:0-6607 GCA_964203095.1 Verrucomicrobiaceae bacterium
GATGGCGCAGCGGTGCCCGCTTTGGAGACGATCTTGAAGCAGGAGCCGAAACCCGCGCTCACCTTCTTCCAACTGAACAACGACCTCACCGAGAACCTCAGCGTTGCTTCACTGGAACTCAGCGCGCTGGTTGCCGCAGAAGGTCAACCGGTGGGCGTGCGTGTGCGCATCAAGAACCACGGCAAGCGCTTGTGGCAGGACGTGGCCTTGAACCTGGAAGCTGATGGCGCACGGTTGCGCACGACTCGAATCACGGTGCCGGGCGATGGCGAGGTGACGACGAGTTTCACCCATGCTTTCGACAAAGTCGGCGATCACGCGCTGGGCGTTCGATTGGAAGGCGACGCGCTCACCGAGGACAACGCCGCTCAGGCCGTCTTGCGCGTGCGTCGGCAGATCGATGTCCTGTTGCTCGATGGCAATCCCAGCACCCAACCCCTCAGTGGCTCGGTCGATTTTTTGGAGATCGCCTTGTCGCCGCACATGGCCGCCGCCACGAAGATGAAGGACTTGGTGATCACGACCAAGGTCGATGCCAAGCGCCTCCGTAACGATGACTTCAAAGGTAAGGAGGTCGTCATCATGGCCAATGTCGGGCGTCCCCAGCGCCTGCAGGACCTGGAGAAGTTCGTCAAGGAAGGTGGTGGCTTGATGGTCTTCGCCGGACCCGAGTGCGATGTGCGGGCGTATCAAAACGAGTTCTTCCGCAATGGCCAAGGCTTGTTCCCCGCTTCGGTCAAAGGCTTCGGTCACACGAATGAAGGCGAGAACCCTGCGCGCATCCTGCTGCAACGCTTCACGCATCCTGCCACGACTTACTTTAATGATGCGCGCGGTGGCCGACTGCAAGATGCGGAGATCAAGCACTGGCTGCAACTGGAGCCGAAGAATGATGATGTGAAGACTTTGTTCACGCTGGATAGTGGCGCGCCTTTGTTCATCGAGAAGACAGTGGGTCGCGGTCGCGTCATCGCCTGCGCTACCAGTGCGAATCCCGAGTGGACCAACATGCCGCTGCAGATGGTCTTCGTGCCGCTGGTGCAGCGGCTGGTGAGTTACCTGGGCACGCCTGATAGCGCGGCGGCATCACTGGTGGTCGGCAGCAGTGTGCAGCTCGGTCTTCAAGAAGGCCGTGGCGATGAAGTCTATGAACTGACCGATCCCGCTGGCAAGCAGACCGAAGTGAAGGCGCGCAAGGAATCCAACGGCGTGGTGCTCTCCACACCGCCGACCCGCGAGCCTGGCCTCTATGATTTGCGGCCCAAAGGCGCGAGCGATGACAGCGCGCGCAAGTTCGCCATCAACCTGAGCCCGGCCGAAAGCGATCTGAAGCCTTTGACGGCAGGTGAGGTGGAGAAGCTAGCCACCCGCTACGAGGCCGGCTATGCCGACAACTACGATGGCTACCAACGCCTGGACCGCACCCGCCGCCATGGCAGTGAGCTGTGGCAGTTCGCCCTGCTGATTTTGTTGGTGCTGCTCTTCGTCGAGGTGCTTCTTGAACAACGCATTTCAAAGGCATGACCCCCACCACCGAAACCACCTTCCGCTTCTCCGGTGACTGGCAGCTCATGCCGGTGCTGCTAATCGCGTTCGCGTTGTCGGGGCTGATGTTCTGGCTGTATCGCAGGGAAGTTAAGCTGTTGGGTGACAAGCTCTCCTGGTTGCCTGCGGTGTTACGTTCGCTGGCGGTTTTCATTCTGGTGCTCGCGCTCGCTGGCCCCGTGCTGCGGCATGAAACGACGATGCGGCAGTTGGGCCGTATCATCATCGCGCTCGATGCCTCGCAGAGCATGAAACTGGTCGATGATGCTGCGACCAATTCATCACCAAGCACTAAGAACCCATCACTCTCTTCTCGCTGGAGCCTCGCGCAGGATGTGCTGTTCAAGGGCGAGCCTTCGTTGTTGAAGACTTTGTCCGAAACCTCGGATGTCGAACTTGTGGCCCTGCGCGGAGCGAATGTGCAGCGGCTGTGGTGGCGCAGGCAGGGTGGCAAGGACACCTCAGGCGAGTTGCCAACGCGCATCGACGTGCAGCCAGATGCGGCATCGACCGATCTCGATCAAGGCCTGCGTCAGGCGCTCGGACCTGCCGCAGCAGGCAGTGCATTGGTCGTGCTGACGGATGGTCAGCACAATAGCAGTGGCTCGCCGGAGGAGTTCAGCACGTCCTTGAAGCAGAGTGTGGTGCCGGTCTTCTCGCTAGGTTTCGGCACAGAGATTCCTCCGGCTGACTTGGCGCTGGTCGATGTTAGTGCGCCAGAGGCAGTGTTCACAGCGGAGCGTGTGGAGGGAGTCATCACCTTGCGTGATTCGATGCCTGCGAATCTGCCGGGGACTGTGCGCATTGAGAGTCAAGGCAAGCTGCTATGGGAGCAGGCCTTCACCACCGATGGCAAGGGCGAGCGTCGCTTGCCCTATAGCTTCCTCATGAAGGGCATGCCCGGTGCACAGCCCGGCGAGGCGGACAAGAACCTGCGCATGTTCAATGTGGTGGTCGGCATCTCTGGCGATAAGGCCTCCACTGAAAAGACGCGCAGCAACAACGCCCGCGAAGTCGCGCTGCACCTGCTGGCGAAGAAACGCAAGCTGCTGATGCTTGATGGTCGCGCGCGCTGGGAGACACGCTATGCGCACAACCATTTCGATCGCGACGAGCGCTGGCAGGTGACGCTGGCCTTTGATGATTACAAGGGTGACACAGACAACGCCTTGCTAAAGGCATTCCCAAATTCCAAGGACGAGCTATTCACGTATGACTTGGTCGTGCTAGGTGATGTCTCGCCGAAACGCTTGAAGACTGAGCACTTGGATTGGCTTGTCGAGTTCGTCGAGAAACGCGGTGGCGGCTTGGTCTTGATCGATGGCGCACGCGGGCACTTGCAAGAGTGGGGCAAGGCCAAAGCCGCCAGCCTGATCCCTGTGCAGTGGGCCGATTCTAAAGGTGTGGAAGGTCCGCTGACCTGGAAGCTGACCACGGATGCTGATCGTTACCCCGCGCTGCGCTTGAGCGATTCCCCCAGCGCCAACGCCGCGCTGTGGCCCACGCTGCCGCCTGCGATGTGGTCAGCGCGGGTGAAGGCCTCGCCTACGGCGGTGTCGCTGGCTTCGCTCGAAGACAAGTCCAAGGCCACGGTGCCAGCCTTTGTGTTTCAGTCGATTGGCGCGGGTGCGGTGCTGTATCTGGCTAGCGACGAATTGTGGCGCTGGCGCTACCAAGTGGCGGACCAGCATCATCAACGCCTCTGGGTGCAATTGGCCGCATGGATCGCTGCGCCGCCCTTTCAAGCCGAGAACAAGACGCTCTCGCTGGGCACGGACCGCCTGCGCTATGGGGCTGGGGAACAAGGAGAACTGCGTGTGCGCCTGCGTGCGCCGAATGGCGAGATCATTGCCGATGCTCATCCGCGTGCGTTCCTCATTCATGAAGGCGAAGATGTGGCTGCGCTAGAGTTGGAAGCTGATCCCACCCATGCTGGTGTTTACCGCGCCGTGACGCCGCCTTTGAAGCCGGGCTCGTGGCAAGTGGCCGTGGCAGAAGGACCGAATGCAACCCGCAGTGATCTGCGTCTGACCTTGCGTGTGGCCGACACGGGCAATCAAGAACTGAGCACGCTGACCATGAATCGCCCGCTGCTCGAAACAATGGCGCGCAACACGGGCGGACGCTTCCTGGGGGCCGAGCAGGCCAAGGAATTGCCCAACCTGCTGCAAGCCGTTGATCGCAAACAGACCATCGTGCGCGAGACGCTGCTTTGGAGCAGTTGGTGGTGGTTCGGCGCAGTGATTGTGCTGCTGACCGCTGAGTGGCTGCTGCGTCGGAAACTGCGGCTCGTGTGACGATTACTTTCGTTGGAAGCACATCAGCGACTTGTCGCTACGGATGAACATCTGGCCTTTGCTCAGTGCGGGTGAGGCGAAGACCTTTTCGCCGATCTCGCTCTCGGTCACGCATTCATACTTGGCTCCTGGCTTCACAGCACGGGAGAAGCCGAAGTCGTTCAAAAAGTAAACCAGGCCCTCGGCGCTGACGAGCGAGGCATGATGTTCGCGCATCCGTTCCTCCCACAAGATGTCGCCGGTCTTCGCATCGAAACAGTGACCGATGCCGCTGTCGCTGACGATGAGAAGGTGATCGCCTTCAATGATGGGAGAGGGCACATAGGCCACACCTTTGTTGGTCCGCCAAGGGATATGGGTTTCGCTAACGTTGCCTGTGCCGTCGGGCTTAATGGCGAGCAGGTGATGATCGGGAAATCCTCCGGTCATGTAGAGCCAGCCGGTCTTTTCACTGTGCACCAACGAGGCAACGAACTGCTCGGTGGGGCCGTCGATAGTCCAGATGAGCTTGCCGTCGTTGGGATCGTAGCTGGCCACGCACTTGCTGCCGCTGAGCACCATCTGCGTCTTGCCTGCGAGTTCACGAATGATCGGCACGCAGTAGCTGCGGGTGTTGCCAGGGCGCTGGATGCGCCACAGTTCTTTACCCGTGGTGCGCTCGAAGGCGACGACGTAGCCCTCGCCATCGTGGTCGCAGTTCACGATGACTTTGTTGTCGAACAGGATGGGCGAAGAACTGAAGCCATGCTTGCTGCTGAATAATCCTGGGCGCACCTGCCACACCAGTTTGCCGCTGAAGTCGGTGGCCGACACCACGACCGTGCCCTTGGCAACTTCGCCTTTGGGAATCTCATGGCCCTCGTTGGCCTTGCGCGTTTCAGGCGTGTCGCTGTTGTCGAGGAAGGCGGTGTAGATGCGCTCACCGTCGGTCGCAGGTGTGCTGGACGAACGACTGTTCAGGCGGTGGATGCTTTCCAGCGGAGCCTTGAGCACGACGTTCTTCCACAAGACCTTGCCGCTAGCGCGATCCAAGCAGATGAGCACGCGCTCCTCATCTTCCGCAATGCTTGCGGCTACGATCACCTTGTCCTGCCACACGATGGGCGAGGCATGGCCTTCACCGGGAAGCTCGGTGCGCCAAGCCAGTGTGCTGCTATCCAACTTGGTCGGGAAGCCTTTGTCCAGACTGGTGCCATCAAGGCGTGGACCACGCCATTGCGGCCAATCTTCGGCTTGGGCCATGGTCGAACAACCGAGCAGTGTGATGAGAATGAGAGGGCGCATGTCGGTGAGGGAGTGGTAATGAATGCTTGTGCTCCGAGCGGAGGTCATGAGACGCTCGGCGGATGATGTTTGGCTTTTGGGAACTGGTGATTATCGCGGTTATCTTCGGCGTTCCATTGCTGATTGGCGTTTTGATCGTGTGGCTTGTGGTCTGCGCATTGAGCAAGCGGAAGAGCCTTCGCATTTCATCGCCGGGTCAAGGTAAGGGCACTGCTCACCGTGATCAGCGTTGATATGCTAGCCTGATCTATTCATGAAGCCATCATAGGCGGTGCTGGATCCGTTGTGGTTTGAGGGTTGAAGGGCATTTGCATGGGTTCAGCATGTTGATGGGGCGCATATTGTTTAATTGGCTCTAGCGCAGGCGAAATGAAGTGAGTTGATCCATGGCTACCAATTAGCTCGCGAAGCTTGGAGCATCAGCGCTTGAACGGATGCAGGAACTGCCGCCAGTAGCCCTTGGGAACCGGGTGGCCTTGAATGCCGTAGCCCTCTGGCCAACGGCCATCTTCAGGCATGTGATAGGTGCCGAAGAGGCGATCCAGCAGCGGGAAATGGATGGCGAAATTCACGTCGATAGCCTCCTTCTCGATGCCGTGATGCCAGTGATGAAAGCGTGGTGTGACCAACATTTGTTCCATCCAACGGAACCGCAACCCAAGGTTCGAATGCACGAAGGTCGCGTAAAGATAGACCACCAAGATGTAAGCGCTCACCGCTGACTGGCTGAAGCCGAGCATGATGGTAGGGATGACCGTGGTGCCACGCAGCATCAGAATCTCCAGGAAGTGCATCCGCGCCCCAGCGATCCAGTCCATGTGCTGCGCCGAGTGATGAACCGCGTGGAAACGCCACAGCGCCGGGATACGATGGAACAACCGATGCAGCCAATACTGCACGACATCGGTCAGGAACATGATGGCGATGAACTGCACAACGAACGGCAGTGCCGCGACCCAGGTGCGGAATTCAGACCACGAAGTGATCGCGAGCAGCGTATTCGCCGGAATGAAAGACAGCCAAGTCAGCAACTGCACCATCATGCTGCTCACAAAGTAGTAGAACAAATCTTCCCGCCACTCATAGCGAAAGATCCCCTGCTCTGGCCAACGCGGGAACAGGGTCTCAATGGGGATGAAAACCAGCCCGGTCAGCAGCAGGCGCAAGACGAAGAAATCCAGGCCAAAGTAGATCGGCGTGGCGTCTCCAGCCAGGGGCTCTGCCGCGCTGCCCCCCATTGTCAGCGCCAGCAAGGTCGCCGCCATACCGGTCATGCCCAGCACCTTACTCTTTCTCAGTACGAGGCTGAGCATAGAAAAAAGAAAGCCAGTAATGATCACACCGAAGAGTGCCGACCGATACCAACCCGTCGCATAGGCCTTGCTCATTTCCGCCGTGGTGAACACCCCAGGGAACCAAATCATGATCACGCCACCGACAGCCGCGAGACCGAGCATCAATCCCAGAACACCACTGATCCA
>CAXNNN010000195.1:0-6579 GCA_964203095.1 Verrucomicrobiaceae bacterium
GCCGTCGTGACCCGAAGCTTCACCTACGTGGTGAAGAGGGCCATTACTCTGGCGATCTCTCCCAACAGCACCGCTGGAAGCGTCACCGGGCTCAAGGCAGGGGATGCCTACCAAGTGGGTATGCCCATCACTCTCACGGCGAAAGCGGCAGCCAACTTCATTTTCGACCGTTGGTCAGGTGCTGGCCTCTCTGGCTCGGCCCTCGAAGTTGCGGCGCTGAACATCAAAATGACGGATGCGTTTGCGAGTTCCCACCCGACCTCGCCGACCCTTACTGCCCACTTCGTGCCCAATCCTTTTGTTGCATCGGTCATCGGTGAGTTCAATGGTCTGGTCGTCGCCGACGGTTCGAGCATTCCGAGCAATGCCACGAACGGCATGATCTCCACCCTGAAGGTGACAGGCACAGGAACCTTCACCGGCACCCTGAAAATCGATGGTCTCTCGCTAGCTCTATCGGGACTGTTTGATAACACAGGGGTGGCCAAGTTTGGTCCTGCTCGCACCACCACTCTGCTGGTGGAACGGCCAACCAAGTCATCCTATGAACTGTCGTTGACCATGGACTTGGCCCCTGCCGGCACAAACCGGATCACTGGCACCCTCAAGCAGCGCCGACGTTCAGCTCTGGTGTCTAACTCTATTGTCACTCTCGACCGAGCCTTCTTCTCGATTACCAACCCAGTCCCTGTGAACTATCTGGTGAACAAAGGTATCTACAACGTGACCTTCCCCGCACGGGCGACCCAGGTTGGTCTGTCGGCCCCTGATTATCCCCAAGGCGACGGCGTCGGCTCCCTGACGGTCACTAACATCGGTCAGGCGTCGCTGGCCGCCACGCTAGCAGACGGCACGGCAGTGACCGCTAGTGCCCCCCTGAGCAAAAACCGTGCTGTGCCGCTCTTTGCCCAGCTTTACGCGGCCAAGGCAGGTAGCGTGGGTGGTATCGCCACGCTGGACGATACGCAACTCCACACGGATGTGGCAGGCGTGGATTTCTTCTGGTTCCGCCCCTGGCAGAAGGGGCACTACTACCCGTGGGGTTGGGATGAAGGGATCAAGGTTGACCTCGCTGGCACCAAGTTTGCTGTTCCGCTAGGGGCTAGCGTCGTGCCACTGCTACCGAACACTATCCCGAATGCCACGCTGACCTTCACAGACGGTTTACTGGCCAGTGCGATAGCCAAGAATGTAACGATCACAGCTACCAATGCTGTGGTCAACGCACCACTCCCAGGTGAATCAGTGCCAGATCCAACCTTCAGTCTCGCCATCACAGCAGCCAAAGGCACGATCTCCGGCACCTTCACGCACAGCGATGGCACAAAGCCAAAGTTCAACGGTGTCATCCTGCAGAAGGGAGACAATCGTGCTGCGTTTGGCTACTTCCTGACTACTCAGCCAACGGTCATCACGGGCCTCGGTGAGTCAGGTTCTGTGTCCCTTTTGCACCAATAGCCTTACATCGCCATTGCTTGTGCCTGCGGGCTTCTGGATCATCCGGAAGCCCGCTTTTTTTGGAGAGCATGACATACCCTGCGTCTTCAAAAACAAAAAGTGCGCTCTAGCTGAAAATGGACTCTGTTATGGGTTCTTGATAGGTGTGGCTGAATGGATGCTAACGAATGAGTTCTAACCGCTCGCTGCTCCAAACCTGAACCATCACACGTCTCGAGAGTTAGTCCTGCCACGATGGCACCCCATTTTCATGAAGGGCACCTCTGGAAACCCGTTTTCGACTGCCGTCGCAGTGTCCATGATAGGTAGGGCGCGTTGTCTCAACGCGCCGGATACACGACGGGATTTCGCTTCAGAGTGCCGCATCGCCACGTCCCACGCTTCGGCGGTGGCGCTATGGGGACATAGCGCCCTACCAGCGCCTGGCGCAGTCAAGTCCTCTGCGAGAGGAGGTTTCCAGAGGTGCCCTGAAGACAATGACCAGCCACCTGTTTAAAATGCACCATAGAACGGCCGCCTGTCCACGTCGAACGACAGCGCTTAGCATCTTGGCTCTCACTGCAACACATTCGTAACCTTGGAAGTCCTTGCCTATTGACACAGTTTCTGGGATAAGGAAAGGGATAATGGCGCGCGTTCTCCTGACAGAAACTGATACCAATCTAATCCCACTGCTTAAGTCTCAACTGCAAGCTAATGGACATGAGGTGATTGTGCACAATGGGTCTGATGGGTTAACTGAAATCGTCACCAAAACAAAGCCTTGCATCTTAGTCATACGACTCAAATCGGGAGACATGTCTCGATTGGATCCTGTTCGAAAACTGCGGGGGAGTTTTCAGGGATGTTACCTCCCCATTATTGCCGTTCAGTCGCGCGTATCGGGTGACCATCGACACAGCGCCTATCGGTATCATGTGGACGATATCCTGACCGAACCATTCGATTCGAGAGAACTGAGCTTGCGGGTAGCGGCTGTGCTCCGCCGCACTGGAGACGCCCAGCGGGACGAGGAGATGGCCAGGCCCACGGAAAACACGATACATATTGGCTCCATCACATTGCAACCATCTGATTTCCTTTTAGGTATCAATGAATTTAAATTTCAACTAACTAGAACAGAAATGAAGGTCTTACTATGTCTTGTTGAGTTCTCTGGCCAGCATTGCGAGAACCTCTGGCTACAGCGCAGAGTCTGGAACTTCCAGTCCAAGTTCGGTTCCCACCACGTCCAATGGCATGTAAGTCGTCTACGCAAAAAGCTTGGCCCCCACGGTGCATTCATAGTCACCATTCCTGGTTTTGGCTACATGTTTGATCCTGGCGCAGTGTTTCCAGCTCATAACTTACAGTCCTTCAGTGCATAAAATTATCCCACCGCTTGTGTCATTGCCCGTTCGCCCCAACTCGGTCATCCCCAAAGCCACATTCCTCATTCCTCTTGATGCGGGAGAATGCATCAGCCAAGCCTGCCAGGAATTGATCGCACCTCTGACCCTTCTTCAGGGTTACACAGAATGGCTCAGCTCTGGTCTTGTTGCCCCAGAAAATGGTTTCTCGAGATGCCTCCCGGTAATGGAACGGAGCATTGCAAGATTGACCAGAGTCATCGAGGATATGAGATGCCTCGCGAAGATCTCATCTGATCGCGTACTGCCCTCAGTCACATCCTTGCTGAATATCAAAGCACTTGTAGAAAAGGTGGTCGAACAGTCGGCGACCTTGGCTTATGGTCATGGTGTTGTTTTCAAGACAGACACCATAGGGACTGATATCGTTATCAACGGCGATTTTTTTCTTTGGGATTATTGCCTTACTACTTTTCTTGAACTACTACTCGCCGCAGGTTCTGGGCGTTCCTCGGTTATAAGCATCACCAGCGAAGAAAGTCCTGGCTGCCAAGTCATTCAGATCTCAGACAACATCGGGGAGATCTCAGCGGAAGATTATCGCCGACTGGAGTCTGGGCTACTAACTATCCAAGGCCTTTTGGGTAGAGAAGTAAACTGCACGGGCCTTTCACTGCGCACTGCCCGCCTGGCTCTTCTCTCACAAAAAGCTTACTTGGAGCTTCGCTCGATCCCAGGAGCTTCCACAACGATCATAGTGCGTGCGCCGATTGTCTGAATTAGCCTGGTAATAACAATCGCCGCGCTCATACTCCACAGGGTTAAGCGTTGGAATGCTTCGTATTTTGATAAACAAGTGCCTCAAAATCCGCATCACAGTCATCTTTTAGATCACTCCGGACCATCCTGTGGGATGGCTCGGCTGAACAAAACTTTGGTGTTCTTCTCAACACCTTTAAGTGCACTCACTTCACATTCGTTAGTGGCTCGATATCAACTGTGAAGGTGGGCCATAAGTAGCATGACAAACGGCCCGCCATCACTCGTCCCCGACTTGCGTAGATTTCAGCGTTGGGGTCACGCGCCCGGGTGAGATTGGGATTCGACAAGCCTTCGGAATACGTTTTCCCGTAACAAACTCGATCAGCAGATCCCCCCGCCTAGCAAAACCTTGCCGACAGGGAGCAGTTGCTCACGGCCCAACCTCAGGGATTCGACAAGGTGCGTGATGAAGTGGACCGAATCCACTTCTCTAAGTCGATTATTATGCAGTACTGGCTGATTCGGCAGGTGCCACAAACTGCTCACCGACCGGCTCCAATAACTCCAGACCAAACCCCAGCCACATCGAGGCCTATCTCGCACTCGCTAGATCTGTTTTGGCCCAATCCCGTGGCATCTGATGTGGCGGTGACTGTGGTTTTCTGCGGCGTGGCGTGGTTATTGCTATCAGAGGTAACAACTCCCCGTGTCGAAGAGGGGTGATGGGGTGAGATCCAAAGTTGACCGATTACTGCCCGGGTCACTTTTCAGCTGACCCTAAAATGCTCTGGAACCCTTACTCTACGGGTGGTTGCCTCGCAAGGACTCGAACCTTGAACGAGAGATTCAGAATCTCCTGTGTTACCATTACACCACGAGGCAATGTGGGGCGCGGGGATGGATCAATAACCGCATCCAGAGAAGTGTCAACGCGAAGGCTGAAGAACTACTTGCGCGATATTGATTCACCGCTACTATCACTGCCCGCGAAAGCAACGCCTCCGTAGCTCAGTTGGTAGAGCAGAAGACTCTTAATCTTTTTGTCGTAGGTTCGAATCCTACCGGGGGTAGCGTTCAAGAACGCTCAGGCAACCCCTCTCGCTCGGGCTGGTAGCCACTGCCCACCAAGCGATCAAAGATGGGCGAGGCCATCAGGGTGGTGATGACCGCCATGATCACCAATGTGGCGAATAAGCCTTCCGTGATGACACCTTTTTGCAGGCCGATGTTGATGATGATCAGCTCCATCAGCCCACGGGCATTCATCAGCGTGCCAATGCCGAGCGCCTCACGATTCGAGATACCAGTGGCGCGCGCCGCCAGCCAGCACGCTACGCCTTTGCCTAGCACGGCCGCGAGCAGCACCACGCCACAGACGAGCCACAGAGTCGGCGTGTTAATCAGTCCAATCTTGGTGTTCAAGCCGGAGTAGGTGAAGAACAACGGCAGCAGCAGAGCGACCGCCAAGGGCTGAATACGCGCAATCAGATCACGCGCGAAGATGGTGCGTGGCATGACAGAGCCCATGACGAAGGCACCGAACACCGCGTGCAAGTGGATGTAATCCGTCCACCACGCGCCCAGCGACATGAGCGCCAGCCCCACGACCAAGCCACTGTCCGACAGCGAACCCTTCTCCACGAAGTATTTTTCCAAGCGCGCCATGAGCGGCTTGATCACCACGTAGGCGACGATGACGAAGCCGACACCACCGCCAATGTTCAGCACCGCGTTGGACCAGTTGTTGTCAATTTTCGCCAGCACGATGGCCAGCAGACACCACGCCGTGGCATCATCAATCGCGCCAGCCCCAATCGCGACCGTGCCCATGGTCGTGCCAGCCAAGCCTTTGAAGTGAATGATGCGAGCGAGCATCGGAAAGGCCGTGATGCACATGCATGCGCCTGTGAAAATCATGGCCGATGAGAGCGAAATTTTCTCGGGGTAGAGATGGAGCTCAGGATGCCCGTGGCAGAACCACGCTACCAATGCACCCAAGCCAAAGGGAGCCGCCATGCCTGCGAAGGAGACTGCGACCGAGCTTTTGAGACGTTTCTGAATGATGTCCATGCGGAACTCCAAGCCCACAACAAACATGTAGAGCGCCAGTCCCAACTGCGACGCAGGGAACAAGTAGCTCTGCGTATCTCGTGTGGTCTGCGTCTTGTCCCAAGGGAAAAGCGCTGTCTGAGTCTCAGGGAAAAGCAGGCCGAAAAGCGATGGCCCCAGCAGCACCCCTGCGATCATCTCAGCCACCACCTGTGGCTGACCAAAACGGGCGGCGATCGTTCCCACGACTCGGCAGAAGAGCAGGATGACGGCTATTTGAAGGAAGAATTGAACGGCTAGGCTGATGTTATTCATGAGAGAGTGGAGAGGTCCGTAACTGAGGAAGCACAGCTTGACCGCAAAGCCCGGTATCAACCTCACTGCCCAGCTTAAATTTTACAGATAGTGGCTTGGCGCTTGTAACGAAAATAGACATTGGCTATCACTTTCATGCCCGACCGGCATAAATCCCATGGACCTCCGATTGCTCAGATACTTCCAGGCTGTAGCCGAAGAGCTCAGTTTCTCCAGGGCGGCTGAGCGCCTGCGCATCGCCCAGCCGGCGCTGAGCCGCGCGGTGCAAGAGTTAGAACAAGAGCTGGGCGTGAACCTTGTGGACCGCAATCGCCGCATGGTGCGTCTCACCGCAGCGGGCACGGTGCTACTGCAAGAGACAGGCATCATCTTAGAGCGTGTCGAGGATGCCTGTCGCCGTGTGAAGCGCACCGCCGCTGGCGAGGAAGGGGAGCTGCGGCTCGGCTACATCGGCCCACCCACACGCACTTTTCTGGGCCCTCTGCTCAAGGAGTATCGCCAGCGCCATCCGAAGGTCACAGTCATCCTGGAAGAGCGCACCCCAGAGCGGGTGTGGGAAATGGTGGCCAAGGGTCGACTCAGCGTGGGCCTCACACGCCCCGTGCTCGCGCATGAAGCGCTCGGCCTGCACACGCTGCTGCTGCGC
>CAXNNN010000196.1:0-6563 GCA_964203095.1 Verrucomicrobiaceae bacterium
CAAGGAACTGTGGCGGCACGAGGAGGCCTACCAGGAGCACAAAAAGCACAACTTCAATAGCTTCGCGAGTAGCTCACCCTTCATCGATGACACCCGCATTTACATCAACTGGAGCACGGGCACCACGATCCAAGCGCTGGCCCTCAGTCATGATGGCAAGCTGCTATGGAAGAACGAGCATGTGGCCAACTACATACACGAGCACGGCACCGGTGTTTCGCCGGTGGTGGCTGACGGCATCATGGTTGTTCGCAGCGAGTTCGACTGGCAGCGCGATGGCAAGGTGTACACCGAGGACCCTGAGCAGCAAAAATGGCAGGCCTGCATCGTGGGACTCGATGCAGCAACTGGCAAACAGGCTTGGAAGCTGGACCTTCCGAACTGCTTAAATACCTTCTCCACGCCAGTGGTGCATGAATTGGGGGATGGTAAACGTGAGTTCATCTGCACCAACAACGCCAGCGGCGTGATGGGCATCAACACCAAGACCGGCAAGATCAACTGGCAGCACAATCCCGGCTACAGCCAACGTAGCCTCGGATCGGGCGTGCTCAGCAATGATCGCTACTTCTGCACCTTCGGCACGGGGGGCGGCGTGAAGGAATTTGCGGCGCTTGATCTGAAAAATGGAAAGCCGGATCCGGTCAACTTCGCTTTCAGCAAAGGTCTGCCTTACGTCCCTTCACCGCTGGTGATGGATGGTCTGATGTATCTGGTGGGCGACGGCGGCATCTTGAAATGCCTCGACTACAAAACGGGCGAGCTAGTCTATGAAGAGCGTTTGAACGGCAGCGCAGGTAGCAGCAAGTTCTTCAGCAGCCCTGTGGCCGGCGATGGCAAGGTCTTCTGTGGCAGCCAGCAGGGCGACGTGATCGTTGTGAAGGCCGGGCGCAAGTTCGAGCAATTGTCCGCCACGAAGCTCGACAGCCCGATCAATGCCTCTCCGGCGATTGGTGATGGTCGCTTGTATGTCCGCACGGAGAAGATGCTCTGGTGCGGTGGCAGCAAGGCGGCGCTGGTGCCGTAAGGGCCATCAGCGTTCGGTGTTCACTCTCTACCGTGTCCAGTTGTGTCTTGCACGCTGAACCGTGAACACCGACGCCGGGACATCCAGCTTAAATCCCCTCCAATCGCCCCGTGCTATCTCCAATCCGCTCGGCAGGCACGCCGAGGCGGTCGAGCATGGACAGGTAAAGATTGGTCATCGGCGTTTCCTGGGCTAGCGCGATGTGGCGGCCTGGGGTCATCATGCCCTTAGCACGACCGGCGACAATGACAGGCAGGTGATCGTGGTTGTGACGGTCACCATCGCTGATGGCGCTGCCATAAACGATCATGCTGTTGTCCAGTAAGTTGGTGCCGTCGCTGTCCTTGGTCGCCTTTAGTTTGCCCAGGAAATAGCCGAACTGCTTAGCATAGAACTGGTCGATCAGCGCTAGCTTGCGCAGCTTGTCAGGGTCCTTCTGGTGATGCGAGAGCTGATGATGGCCCTCGGGCACGCCGATGTCGGCAAAGCTTCGATTGCTGCCGTCGTGCGACAGGCCAAAGGTGGCGATGCGTGTGCTGTCGGTCTGGAAAGCGAGGGCCAACAGATCAAACATGGATTTGATGTGTTCCTCAAAAGTCTCAGGCACGCCCGTGGGAGCCTGGATACCCTTGGGCAAGGCCTTGGTCATCTTCTCCGCACGCTCGATGCGTTGTTCGATGTCGCGCACCGCCGTGAAATACTCATCCAGCTTGGCCTTGTCGGCAGCTGTGACTTTGCCTTGCAGCGTGCGCGCATCATCCATGACGGTATCGATCACACTCTTGTGCAGGATGCGGCGACGCCTAGCATCCTGAGGTCTGCCGCCAGAGGCACCCATGCCGAACAAGCGCTCGAAGACTAGCCGTGGGTCCATCTCAGGAGCCATCGGCGTGGTTTCATTTTTCCACGACAAATTGAACTGGTAGGCGCAGCTATAGCCTGAGTCACAACGCCCCGCGCTGCGCTCGCCATCAGTGCTGAGTTCCAGCGAGGACAGCTTGGTGAGGTGGCCAAGCTTTTCTGCTGCCAACTGATCGACTGAGATGCCCAGGCTGATGTCAGAGCCTGCCGTCTTCTTGGCCTGAATGCCGGTCAGGAAAGTCGCGTTCGACCTTGCATGGTCGCCTGCGCCGTCGCCATTGGAGCGCGCCTTGTCATGGGCCAGACCGGTGATGATACTGAAGTCGTTACGATGCGCCTCCAGGGCCTTGAGCGATGGTGCGAGCTGGTAGTCCGTGCCCACGCCGGTCGGGAACCACTGCTCGACGCTCACGCCATTGGGCACATACAGAAACGCCATACGCAGTGGGGAGGCGGCAGCAGCTGCCTTCTGAGCGGCGAAGCTGCGTGGCGAGAACGCCTCCAGGGTCGGCAGCACCATGAGCGTGCCCAGTCCGCGCAGAAAGGCGCGGCGTTTCGGGGTAACGGCTGAATTTGGGGGGGTAGCCATGCACAATGTTACGCCTCAAAGAGGGAAATCCTTGCCTTGTTTTTGGTGTATTCGGAGCCATTCGTGGAACGTAAAATGTGTTGCAAGAAGGTGGGTCCGCCACTCGATTGCTGCCGCTCCCAACCAACCCCAAAACTGGAACCTCATCAAAAACATGACCCCACGCACCGTTCTCCTGCTCGCCGTACTGGCGTTTGCTCCCGTCTTGCGCGCCCAAGATGCCCCCGTCGCTCTGGAATTGAAGCCCAGCGCCAACCCCGCCACTCCGTTGGCTTACGACAAGAACGAGCTGACCGTGAAAGCCGGTTCCAAGGCCAAGCTCATCATGAACAACACGGGCTCGATGGTGCCGCAGCCGCACAACATCGTGGTTTGCAAAGTGGGTGCTGACGCCAAGGTGATGGCTGCTGCCATGACCATGCTGACCGATCCCAAGGGCATGGAGAAGGCCTACGTGCCTGAGTCGCCAGATGTGCTGGCCTTCACCAAGTTCGCCCAACCTGGTCAGACTGCCGAAGCCGAATTCATCGCCCCGATGGATCCCGGTGACTATCCATTCTTCTGCACGTTCCCCGGCCATGCCGTGATGATGAAAGGCGTGCTCAAGGTCACTCAGTAATTTTCATTACCCCCCTCACATCATGAAGCGCCTCGCTCTTGCTCTTTGCCTTTGTTTATCCACTTTCGTCAACGCTGAAGACATTGATGTCAGTGGCCTGAAGTTCGCCGTGCCTGCGGGCTGGAAGGCTGTGGAGCCCTCCAGTTCCATGCGGAAGGCCCAGCTCGAAATCGCTGTCGCTGGTCAGGACAAGCCGGTGAACGCGGTGTTCTTCCACTTCGGTGGTGATGTCGAAAGCAACGTCACTCGCTGGAAGGCTCAGCTGAGTGGTGAGGTCGACGTGAAGACCGAGGAAGCTGACGCGGGTGGTAAGAAAGTGACTCTGTTCAAAGGCACGGGCACTTACACCGATCCCTTCTCGGGCCAGGGCGCACAGGACAACTACGCGCTCATAGGCGCGCTGATTCCCATGGACGACGCGGGTCCGATCGTGATCAAGCTGGCTGGCCCGAAAGACGCTACGCTCGCCTTGTTCGAGGCCCTGAAAGTGATGGCGCTGAGCCCGTTCAAGAAGTGAGGGCCTGAAGATGAAAATTGAGAAAGGCAGGTCCGTGAGGGCCTGCCTTTTTTATTCGGTTGTAGCTTGGGTTATGACCCCGGAGGCGCGCTGCTTCCTGCACCAGCATGACGGGCGAAGCGCATCAGGCCCGGCCTCACAGAGGCCATCTGCCATTACTCCGGCAACTCCAGCAGGAGCACGTCAGGATTGCGCTGTTCGAAGTAACGCTGAGCCCACGGGCTGTCGAACAGCACTACCCAACGGCCTAGTTCATCAATCGCGGTGGTCATCCCGCTGCCAATGGCTAGTCCGTCTGGCATGACGACACTCTCCGGAGCATGCATCCAGCGCAGGATATTCCAGGGCGCGGTCTCCAGGCGACTTTCGGCGTTGTATTCAGCTTGCAGGCGATACTGCACGACTTCGAATTGCAATGGCCCCACGGCGCCTAACAAGGGGATGCGTGACAAGCTTTGCGGCATGGAGAACTGCTGAATCACGCCTTCGCTGAGCAGTTGGTCCAAGCCCTCACGGAAGCGCTTGTAGTGCGCGGTGCTCGGATTGTGAATGTAGGCAAAGACTTCCGGCGGGAAGCGCGGAATCTCGTCGAACTTCAGCGTGCCATCATTGCTCAGCGTGTCGCCGATGCGGTAGTCTTGATTGCCCACCAAGCCGACCACGTCGCCAGCCCAGGCTTCGTTAACCGTCTCACGATCCTGCGCAAACAGCTTCTGCGAGTTCGCCAAGCGCACGCTCTTGCCGGTGCGCGTGTTGATGGCTGACATGTCGCGCTCGAACTTGCCGTTCACGATACGCACGAAGCTCATGCGGTCGCGATGACGTGGGTCCATGTTCGCCTGGATTTTGAAGACGAAGCCCGAGAAGCCGGGGGTCTCAGGCTCAATGATGCGATCCCCAGCCATGCGCGGGGCGGGGGGGGGAGCAAGGTCGAGGAAGCCGTCCAGCAGCAGTTGCACGCCGAAGTTGTTGCTCGCACTGCCGAAGAACACGGGTGTCAGCTCACCGCGCTCGACCTTGCGTCGATCAAAGGCATGGCCCGCACCTTCCAGCATTTCTAGCTCCAGGATTGACTGCTCCAAAGCATCCGAGTCCGTGTTCTCGCGCACGTAGTCATCTTGCAAGCTGCCGACTTCCACCGGTGCCTGATACGCTCCGTGCACGGTGCGTTGGAACAGGTGCACCTCCTTCTTCATTCGGTCGTAAACGCCCCGAAAACGCTGGCCAAGACCGAGCGGCCAGTTCATCGCACAGGCACCGATACCAAGCACGGTCTCCAGCTCATCAAGCAGCGTCAGTGGCTCGCGCGCCGGGCGATCCAGCTTGTTCATGAAGGTGAAGATCGGCACGCCACGACGACGGCAAACCTCAAACAGTTTGCGGGTCTGGCTCTCGATCCCCTTACCGGCGTCAATGACCATGATGGCGGCATCGACCGCCGTGAGCACGCGGTAGGTGTCCTCGCTGAAGTCCTTGTGCCCCGGCGTGTCCAGCAGGTTCACCACGCTGCCTTTGTATTCAAATTGAAGGACCGTCGAGCTGACCGAAATACCGCGCTGCTTTTCCAGCTCCATCCAGTCAGAAGTCGTCGCACGCTGGTTCTTGCGCGCTGTCACCGACCCTGCCAAAGCAAGCGCACCGCCGTAGAGCAGCAGCTTCTCCGTGAGCGTGGTCTTTCCCGCATCCGGGTGGGAGATGATGGCGAAGGTGCGTCGGCGGTTGATTTCTTGCTGCGGGGACATGCGGGACTTGGGCATTGCACGCTGGCGGGCAGGGGTGCAAGTCGGAAGTCGAAAGGCGGGTGTGGGAACTGGGTGCGTCTTTCGACTTTGCACTTCCGACTTTCCCGCCTCGGTGCTATAACGCACCACATATGTTCCGCGCCTTTTTCATTCTCGCCGCCCTGCTCACTGCTCTGCCTGCCTTTGCGCAATATGAGGTGTCGTTGAAGCTGGACCGCATCAATTACATTTCCCAGGAGCCGATGACGGCCACGGTGACCATCGTGAACCGATCGGGTGCGGATGTCATTCTCGGCGGTCCAGGTGGGCGTCCCTGGCTGAGCTTTAATGTAAAGGACTCGCAGGAGCGCTCGCTGTCACCGCTGCAATCCACCTCAGATGAGCCAATCATTTTTCAGGCGGGGACCACTCTGTCTCACAAGGTGAAGCTGGGCGAGACCCATTCCATCACCGATGAAGGCACCTACGCCATTACGGTCTCGGCTTACCATCCCGCCACTGGCCAATACTACATTTCCAATCGCGCCCGCTTCGTCATCACCGACGTGAAACCCTATGGCAAGCCGATCGTCTTCGGCGTGCCGACAGGTTATCCTGAAGCCGGTCGCTCCCGCCGTTATGTCATCATGGTGCATCGCGATATGGACCGCAGCTACCTCTACTTCCGTCTGGTGGATGATCGTTCCGGCCAGAAGTTGCAGACCTACATGCTCGGCACCGTCAGTGTCGTGCGTGAGCCGCAGATGACCTTGGATCGTGAGAACAATCTTCACGTCATGTTCATGGCCGCGCCGGATCTGACCATTCATCAAATCATTGGGCCGGACGGCAAGTCGAAGGCCCGTGAGTTCTTCCGCGACACCGAGACCACTCGTCCACAACTGTTCCTGACTCGTGAAAACATGGTCGTCGCACGCGGTGGCTTGCAGTTCGATCCCATCGCCGAGAACGCCAAGCTAAAGGAAGCCGCCAGCAAGGAGCGCTCGGTCAGCGAGCGCCCGCCGGGGCTCTGAGTGACTTGGCTCTCGCCGCGTAGCACCGCACTTTTTGGCTGCCTCTATCGTGTCTGCGCCGTCGCCAAGGGTTTGGCCAACGGTTTCGCCTTCGGCACTGGCAGTTCGCCGCCGCTGTCGGTGAAGGCTTCCATGAGCCGCGCACCATTCGCCGCCATGTTCATGGCGTAGAACAGCGCGGTCGTGGAGCGGTTC
>CAXNNN010000197.1:0-6553 GCA_964203095.1 Verrucomicrobiaceae bacterium
GGCAGTGATGAGGTTCTCGACGAGTGTGTAGCGTATCATGGCGTGCGTGGGTTAGGATTCTCCCCAGCCATCAGCCGTCCCAACCTTGGGATGATCAGTGCCTTATGCTGGTGGATAAGGGCTTAACCACTCCCGAGTTCATTTGCAAACCCTTCTTATTCACGCGGAAAGCCTGGCCGCGAGGGTCAGGCGTTGATCGTGCATTTGACTTGGGAAGCGGGGCTCATGCGGGTGATGGATTCCGCCGCCAGCCATAGGCGGTGGGCCCATGAAGAGCAAGCTGTAGGAAGAGTGCCCGGTGGCGTGCCCAGGCCCGTGGCCACGCACTGGGTGGTCCTCCTTGTCAGGAAAAGACAAGACCAACCCAGCGCGGGCCAGAACGAAGCGTGTCGGGTCCGGCCTCAGAGAGGCCAGCTACAACGGGCAGGGCTACAGCGCAGGCACGCCCAGCCACTTGCGCTCGGCCCAGGATTGCAGGCCTAACTCGGCGAGTTGCACGCCTTTGGCACCCTCGCGCAGGGTCCAGCGGAAGGGCTCGTTCAGCGCGACGTGGCGGATGAAGAGTTCCCACTGCACTTTGAAGGCGTTGTCATGCTCGGCGGTGTCGGGCATTTCCTGCCAGTGCGCGTAGTGGTTGATGGGGCTGTCGATGTCGGGGTTCCACACGGGCTTGGGTGTGCCGGCCATGGATTGGAACCAGCACTTGCGTAGGCCAACCAAGGCCGAGCCGTGGGTGCCATCCACCTGCATGGTGAAGAGGTCGTCGCGACGCACGCGCACGGTCCAGGAGCTGTTGAACTGGCAGACGACGTTGTCCTTGGTCTGGAAGGTGGCATAGCAGGCGTCGTCTGTATCACAGGTGTAAGTCTGGCCTTTTTCATCGACACGCTGGGGGATGTGCGTGGCACCGAGGCAGCTGACGCCGGTGACTTCGCCAAAGAGATTGTCGATGACGTAGCGCCAGTGGCAGAGCATGTCGACGATGATGCCGCCGCCGTCGGCCTTGCGGTAGTTCCACGACGGGCGCTGGGCGGGCTGGCCCTCGTGCTCGCCGGTGAAGACCCAGTAGCCGAACTCGCCGCGGACACTCAGGATGCGGCCAAAGAAGCCCTGCTGTTTGAGCAGCGCGAGCTTGCGCAGACCGGGCAGCCAGAGCTTGTCCTGCACCACACCGTTCTTGATGCCGGCCTGCTCGCAGACATCGGCCAGGCGCAGCGCTTCCTTGGTCTCCACAGCGGTGGGCTTCTCGCAATAGACGGCCTTACCAGCAGCGGCGGCCATCTCAACAAAGCGTGCGCGATGCAGCGTGCCGGAGGCATCGAAGAAGATCGGATACGCAGGGTTCTTCAACACGGTGTCCAGATCGGTGCTGGTCTTCAGCGTGCCGGTCTTCTCGCAGCTATGCTTGGTAGCCAGGCCTTGCAGCTTGCTGGCGCTGCGTCCGGTGAGGATGGGGTCAGGCATCAAGGTCAAGTCATCCGAGACACGGATGCCGCCCTGCCGGATGATGGCCAGGATGGAGCGAACGAGGTGCTGGTTGGTGCCCATGCGTCCGGTGACGCCGTTGAGGATGATGCCGACTTTTTGGATGTTCATGGCTGGGTAAGGAGTGCGCCGATCATATATGATGTATGATTGCTGGCAAGTTTTTGTTTCTCATGCATGATCGTCGCGCACCCTGCTGCGCTGGCAGCTTTTGAACCTTCCTCTCATGTCTTCCCACTCCCCGATCACCCCAACCAAGCAGATGGCCGTCTATGCGGCGCTGCGGGGCGAAATTATGGGCGGCAAGCTGAAGCCTGGGGAGGTGCTGGTGATTGATACGCTGGCGAAGCGTTTCCAGGTCAGCATCATCCCGGTGCGCGAGGCGTTGCGGCAGTTGCAATCGGAGCGCTTGATCGAGATCCGGCCGCACACAGGGGTGCGGGTGACGCCGCTGGATGTCTCAGCGATGGAGGAGATCTTTGCCTTGCTGGCGGCGCTGGAGACTTCGTCGGCTGTTCATGCGCTGCCTTTGCTCAATCCTGAAGCGCTGGCCGAACTGGAGGTGGTGATGGCAAAGCTGGAGGCGACCGCTGCGAAGGGGGATAGCACGGGCTTTGAACAGGCCAATCGTGAGTTCCATCTGCTGCCCTGCCGTATTGCGGGCTTCATGCGGGCAGAGCAGACGCTCACCTCTTTACTCGCCGAGTGGGAGCGGTTGCATCGGCTTGCCTTTCGCGGCACTCAGCCGCCGGACCCAGCGCGGGCGAACAAGGACCATCGAGCCATCCTGCGCGCCTTTCATCAGGCCGATGCTGAGAAGTTGAGAGACGTGATCGAGAAGCATAACGGCATTGCCGTCACTCACTACCGAAAGCTGGTGCAGTGAGGCAAGGAGCCGGGACATTCCTGTCCCCAAGGTTTCGGGACATTCTTGTCCCGGCAGCGTGCTCGCGTTTGGGCGGACAGGAATGTCCTGGCTCCTCGGCTCGCCTGCGTTTATGGGTCGTCAGGCCAGAATCCCCTTCGCCACCTCGCCGCCAACATTGGTCAGTCGGAAGTTCCGACCACCATAGTCAAAGGTCAGCTTCGTGTGATCGAGACCCAGCAGGTGCAGGATCGTGGCGTGCCAGTCGTGGATGTGCATCGGGTTCAGCGCCGCCTTGTAGCCAATCTCATCCGTCGCCCCATACGTCAGGCCGCCCTTCACGCCGCCACCCGCCATCCAGATAGAGTAGCCCTTGTGATTGTGATCGCGACCATCGCCGCTCTGCGCATAGGGCGTGCGTCCGAACTCACCTGCCCAGACGACGAGCGTGTCCTTCAACATGCCGCGTGTCTTCAGGTCGGTGAGCAGCGCTGCAATCGGCTGATCGGTCGCCGCACAGTTGGTCGCCAGCAACTCGCGCAAACGATTGTGATGATCCCAGTGGCCTGGCGAAGCGATCTCGATGAACCTCACGCCTGCCTCGGCCATGCGGCGTGCGAGCAGGCACTGGCGCGCGAACTGATCCTTGCCCTGGCCGATGCCATAGAGCTTGAGCACATGCGCTGGCTCGCTGCGGATGTCGAGCACATCGGGCACCTCACTCTGCATCCGAAACGCGAGTTCAAAGGACTCAATCGCGCCTTCGATCTCGGGGTGAAAACCATCGCGCTCCAGCTTGCGTTCATTCAGCCCGCGAATGAGGTCGAGTTGCTTCCGCTGAAGATCGCGCGGGACCGGCGGCACGATGTTCTTCATGGGTGGTCCGGGTGCCACATCTTTCTTCAAGAGTGCCGCATAAAGCTCCGGCAGTTGCGAGCCACCGATCCGAGTGCCCTGGCAAATGGCGGGCAGGAAGGCGCTGCCGTAGTTCTGCGCACCGCCATTGTCCGCCGGTGGATTCAGCGTGATGAAGCCGGGCAGATTCTCGTTGTCGGTGCCCAGGCCATACAGCGTCCAAGCCCCGATGGAGGGCCGCACAAACTGGAAGCTGCCGGTGTGCATCTGTCCAAAGGCCTGCGCATGATTGGGCAGGTCCGTGTTCATCGAGTTGATGATGCACAGGTCATCCGAGTGCTTCGCTAGCTTCGGATACAATGTGGTCATCCATTGCCCCGACTGCCCGAACTGCGCAAAGGGATGCACGGGGCCGAACAGTTTCGCACCCGATGAATCACGACCGAGCGATGCTGCCTTTCCATCTCGCGCGATCAACTCCGGTTTGTAGTCGAAGAGGTCCACATGGGATGGCCCGCCGCGCATGGTGAGGAAGATCACCCGCTTTGCTCTTGGTGCAAAGTGCGGCATCTTCGCTGCTATACCGCTCTTGGCTGCGGCTTGCTGAGCAAGCGCAGAGAAGGCCAGCCAGCCGATGCCGGAGGACATCGACGTGAGCATGTCACGACGTGAGAAAAGGGCAGGGTTCATAGCGGTGGGATGAGGGGTGGATCAGTCAGCGAATCGGAACTCAGCGCTCGCAAGTAGCGACTGACAAAACGCGGTCATGAGTTCTGGGTCGTCCTGCGAACCAGCTTGGAAGAAGGCTTCAGCTAGTTTCAACTCCTCGGCTTCCGGTGATCGGTTGAAGCAGAGCGCAAAGGCTCGTTGCAGACGCTCTGGCAGTGTGGGCTTCTCCTTGATAAGGCGCTGGGCGAGTGCTGCAGCCTGTGCTCGCACGAAAGGACCATTCATGAGGTAGAGCGCTTGCAGGGGCACGTTCGTGACATCGCGGTCACCGGTGACCAGATTCGGATTGGCCATATCGAACTGTTCCAGCACGTCGGGCAGATGATCGCGGAGCACAGGCAAGTAGATCGAGCGGTGGCGTGATCCGTCGAGGTCGGACGGCAGCTTGGTGTTGAACCCGATCAGTGACACCGATTGACCGCTGAGTTCCGCGACGAGTGATCCTGGGCGTCGTGTCGTATCGAGCTGGCCTGACACGGCGAGCATGGAGTCACGGATGACTTCGGCATCCAGGCGACGTTTGTTCGCATGCCAGAGCAGACGATTGTCGGGGTCTTTCTCGAATGCCTCGGGACGATGCGCTGACGACTGCTGATAGGACGTCGAGAGCACGATCTCGCGAATGAGGGCCTTCACCGACCAGCTGCGGTCCATGAACTTGATCGCGAGGTAGTCCAGCAGCTCTGGATGACTGGGGCGCTCGCCGCTGAAGCCAAAGTTGTCCGTGGTCAGCACGATGCCCGAGCCTAACAAGTGTTGCCAGACTCGATTCGCCATCACGCGAGCGGTGAGCGGATTCTCGCGATTGGTAAGCCACTGCGCGAGTTCTAGCCTGCCGCTTTGCGCTTGGGGAATCGTGCCTTTGATACTGACCACTTGGGGGAAGCCGCGTGGCACCTTCTTGCCGGGATGCGCGATTTCGCCTCGCTCATAGATTGGTGAATCAGCGATGCGATCCGCCTCTTGAACGCCCATGCACAAGGGCAAGGCCCGTCCTTGGTCGTCCACCGTTTCGAGTTGTCCCTCAATGCCGCCGCGCGTCCACAGGATGCGGATGGCATTCTGAAGGAACTTGGGGAACTCGTCGCCAAGCTCCTTGCCCTCGGCTTTCAGCTTCATCACATACGCCGTCTGGTCTTTTTCTTCCTGGGCGAGCTTCGCAAGATCCGCCTTCAATTGAGTGGCCTTCGCCGCAGGAATGGATGCATTGGGGATCACCTGGTTAGGTAGCTTGGGCAGCCGGATGAGATGGCCGTGGTTGTTGTTCTCGGAGTCGATCCAGTTGCCGTAGAAGGTCTTCGTGCTCTTGAAGATGCCAGCCAGCGCATAGTAGTCCTCCATGCTGAAAGGCTCGGTCTTGTGGTCATGGCAGCGAGCACAGGCCACGGAGCTGGCCATCACGGCGCGTGTCACCGTGTCGAGCTGTTCATCGGCCACGTCTGCAGCGAACTGCTCCTTGCTCATTTCATTCAGTCCCTTGGGACCGAAGGCGAGAAAGCCGGTCGCGATGAGCAGGCGCGCACGCTCGGCTTCATCTTTGGCGGATAGCAAGTCTCCCGCGATCTGCTCGGTGATGAAGCGGTCGAAAGGCACATCGGCGTTCATGCTATCGATCACATAGTCGCGGTAGCGCCACGCATGAGGGAAGGTCAGGTTCGACTCGCGGCCATTGGACTCTGCATAGCGAACGACATCTAGCCAATGCCGTGCCCAGCGTTCGCCGAAGCGTGGGCTTTGCAGAAGTCGATCCACCACGGCTGCCAATCTCTGGTCGGATTTGTCAGCCAAGAAGGCTTTGATGTCCTTCGGTGTGGGCGGCAGACCGGTCAGATCAAAATAGACGCGGCGGAGCAGTGCTACAGGCTCTGCGGCGGGTGCGGGAGTCAGGCCATTCTCTTTGAGCTTTGCCTGAACAAACGCATCTATTCCTTCGCGACCTTGCTTCGGCATGACCGGCTTCTTGTAGCTCCAGAACTGCCGACCGGACTCCAGATCAATGGGCGGACGCTCGGCGATCTTGATGGCTGTTTCACGCGGATCGGGTGCCCCGGACTTGATCCACGTTTCGATGTTCGCAATCACAGCCTCGGGCAGCTTGGCTTCCTTCGGTGGCATCTCCAAATCAGGGTCGCTGTGCTTGATCGCGGTGAGCAGCAGACTCTTGCCGGCATCTCCCGGCACGACGGTGGGACCCGCTTCCCCACCGGCACGAATGCCTTCACGCGTGTCGAGCATGAGGTCGCCCTTCGCCTTGCCAGACTCCACCGAATGGCACTTGTAGCAATGCTTCACCAATACGGGGCGCACCTTGGATTCGAAGAACGTGAAGTCTTCAGCCAAGGCTGTGACCGAGAGCAGACTGATCAAATAAAACACGCGTTTCATGGCGATGGAGGTTTGGGTGCACTGAGCCAGTTGGTCGTTGCTGTCGCAGGCCACTTGTCGCTGATGCTGCGGGTTCCACTTCCAGAAGACCACAACATCCACTGCGGAGTCTTGGTGTCCGTGCCCAACGCTGCAAAGGTTAACTCCGTGGCGGATTTCCATGCCGGAATGGTTTCGCATTTCCAGCCTTCGTGAGGTGCGGAGATGATCTCGGTCTTGCCGGTGCTCAGTTCG
>CAXNNN010000198.1:0-6527 GCA_964203095.1 Verrucomicrobiaceae bacterium
CACTCCGGGCACACCAGCATCTTATCTTTGACCTCCAGATGAACCTCCACGCTTCCCTCCACATGCTTGGCGCTTCGATACTCCTACCCTTCGCGCACTCCTTAGGCATGATGCAGCAGACTTTGGCTCATCCTCCCACCTTTGCCAAACAGAGTCTCTACGCATCAACTTCCGTGATGAACCGTAAAAACACAGTGGGTGGTAATCATCCTTCATTCGCTCTGGTGCGTTGCTTAAATAGCATCCAAGTTCCGCCCCTCTCATGAAATGGTCATATCACCTTGCTACGATAAAGGGCACGGAAGTGCGCATTCACGCAACCTTTGCCCTGCTGCTGGCCTTCGTGGCTTGGCAGGCGACACGCATAGGCGGCAGTTGGCAAGACGCGCTGGAGGCGATGGCGCTGGTATGCGCCTTGTTTTTCTGCGTCCTGCTGCATGAGTTTGGCCACGTTTTCGCGGCCCGGCGCTATGGAATTCACACGCCTGATATCACGCTGCTGCCGATTGGTGGTATCGCTCGGCTGGAGCGGATGCCGCGTAGGCCTTCGGAAGAGCTGTTCGTCGCGCTGTGTGGTCCGCTGGTGAATGTGGTGATTGCCGTGCTGATCGCGGTTGGGTTGGGGTTGCCGTTCAGCTTCGATCCTCACATGGAGATGTCGAATGTGACGGAGTTCTGGCATACCTTGATGACGTGGAACATGATGATGGTCGTCTTCAACATGGTGCCTGCCTTTCCGATGGATGGCGGGCGCGTGCTGCGGGCTTTGCTGGCGATGATCATTGGCGATTATGCCAAGGCGACACGGGCGGCGGCGGTGATCGGGCAAGGATTGGCCGTGCTGGTGGTGATGGCGATGGTGGTGATGGGTGTGTTCCAGCCCATGCTGATGTTGATCGCGTTCTTTGTCTTTTTCGCTGCGGGTCAAGAAGCGGCGATGGTCATGCAGCAGGAGCAGACCAGCAACCTAAAGGTGCGTGATGCGATGCTGACCGAGTTCCACACGCTGGCGCCGAATGCGGTGCTGCGCGAGGTGGTGGACTTGTTGATCAGTGGCAGCCAGCATGATTTCCCCCTGCTCGACGAGCATGGTCACTTGTTGGGCCTTGTCTCGCGCAACCGCTTGATCGCCGCGCTGACCGAGCACGGGCCTGGCTACCCGGCGCAGCTGGTCGTCGAACGCTGCGATTCGGTGCTGGAGCCGCGCATGGCGCTCAGCGAGGGGATGACACTGCTCAGCGCCAGTGGTAGCCCTGCCCTCGCGGTGATCGACCCGGTGCATGATCGATTGGTTGGACTGCTGACCGCAGAGAATATAGGTGAGACACTGCTGGTGCGCGCGGCGCTGCGCGAGCGGATGCACCGCATGGGGTAAAGGACGGTCAGTGCGAGTGCGCCCCCCCGTGATCGGGGCGATGCGCAGCCGTGAAGAATGGACTCAATCGTAGCAACGACGGCGCAGGGATTTGCCCCTTTCTCCTTGCGCCGGGGCGGCATCGCTTCACACTCGCCACTCCCGATTCCAAACCACTCACACGTCATGAAGAAGCCCATCACAGTCGCTGTCACCGGTGCCGCCGGACAAATTGGTTACTCGCTCCTGTTCCGCATCGCGTCGGGTGCCTTGTTTGGTCCAGACCAGCCCGTGGCCCTGCGCTTGATCGAAATCGAGCCCGCACTGCCCGCACTCGGTGGCGTGTGCATGGAGCTGGATGACTGTGCCTTCCCCCTGGTGCACAGCATCACCCCGACCGCTTCGCTTGACGAAGGTTTTAGCGGAGTGAATTGGGCCATCCTCGTTGGCAGCGTGCCGCGCAAGGCAGGCATGGAGCGCAAGGACTTGCTCAACATCAACGGCAACATCTTCATCGGCCAAGGCCAAGCGATTCAGAAGAACGCTGCCAGCGATGTGCGCGTGCTCGTGGTGGGCAATCCCTGCAACACCAACTGCCTGATCGCGATGAACAACGCCAAGGACGTGCCGACGGATCGCTGGTTCGCCATGACGCGCCTGGATGAAAACCGCGCCAAGTCGCAGCTCGCGCAGAAGGCCGGCGTGCAAGTCTCCGAAGTCAGCAACCTAGCCATCTGGGGCAACCACAGCGCCACGATGTATCCCGACTTCTACAACACCAAGATCGGTGGCAAGGCAGCAACGGACGTGATCACCGACAGCGCCTGGTTGCAGGGCGACTTCATTAGCACCGTGCAGCAGCGCGGCGCGGCGATCATCAAGGCCCGCGGCTTGTCCTCCGCCGCTTCCGCTGCGAATGCCGCCTGCGACACCGTGCGTAGCCTCGCGCTCGGCACGCCTTCCGGTGACTTCACCAGCGTGGCTGTGTGCAGCGATGGCAGCTACGGCATCGACAAGGGCCTGATATTCTCCTTCCCGATCAAGAGCGACGGTCAGAAGTGGGAGATCGTGCAAGGCGTGCCCGTGAACGAGTTCAGCCAGAGCAAGATCACGGCGACCGAGACCGAGCTGAAAGAAGAGCGCGCCGCCGTGCAGGAACTGGGGCTGATCTGATCTGCCCTGACGGGATTTGTAGAGCCAAGCATTCGTATGGATGCCTGGCTTTTCTTTTGTTAATCTAGCCTCAGAGGGGTGCGCGAGGGCCATCGCGCTAAGGTCAATCATACCGCACCGTGTCCTTCACCTCGATGGTGATGGTCTGGCGCACGTTGCCGGCTTCGATCCACAGGCGGCCACTGGCATTGCCTAGGGGAGACAGCCATTTCATTGTGGGGCGCAGGTTATCTGCAGCGGCACCGATGGCGAAGCTCTTCACTGCCTCGCGCACGGTGGCGAAGTTCACCCGCCAGCGCAGCGTGGTCAGGTCGGTCATCGGTTTGGCGCGCAGCAGACGAGTGGCAAGTTCGGCTTGCTGGGCCTTCGAGGTGCCCAGCATGAGCATGGTGTCGCTGATCGAAGCACAAGGCACGAGGTCGTCCGCGTCGGGGAAGATCGGGTAGGCATAGGTCGTGATACCGCCGGGCGCATTGCTCGGCTCAGCAGGTGGCAGCTCCTTCATGCCGAGCTGGGGAAAGGCCCCCAGCGCTTGCGACAGCGACCGCTCCATCTGCGCCCAATTCTGAGCGACCAGCTCGCGATTCGTCACCTGATCCAGGGCCGCGATGCGCAGCATCTTGGGCGGGGCTTCACCGGGCTTCTGCGGCAGCAGGGGCAAAGATGGAACCTTGCCGCCCAGGTCGATGATCCACGCGTGCTCGTCACCCGTGCCTTGCTGGTAGAGCGTCTTGCTGCCGTTGTAAAAGGCGAGCAGCGGTGGCAGCACATCCTTTTCCACCCAGGCGGCGATGGCGGGTCCATCCTTGCCGCCGAGACCCGTCTTCACCAACTCCTGCGCACTGGAGTGCAGCAGCGCGGTCCAGGCCTCCACCAGCGCGCGGACCTTCGCGTTCCGTGCCAGGTCGCCTTGATACACGAGGCCGAACAGCACGGAAGGATCGTCCAGCAGCGGTGCGAACCGCAGAGGTCTTGTGGCCTCCTTACCCTCGGGGCTGGGGCCGCCTTTCAGCTCCACTCGCAGGCCGCTCTCCCACCACGCGACGCCGACGGCCGTGGTCGGCTTGCGCTGGCTAACCATACGCTCCAGGGCACCCAGGTCCTGCACCTTGGGCTCCAGCGCAGCTGCCATGCTGCCGAAGATAGGGCTGCTCTTCAGCCCTGCGAGCACGCCCCGGACCATGGGCTGCAAGGGCTCAGGATTCTGCCCCGCCTCCAGCACTCCGGCTTCGAGGAAGGTGATCGCGACTAGGCTCTTTGAGACATACGGCGTGACAAAGCTGAGCTCGGGGCGAGAGAGCAGCGAGCTGGTCGCATCCGCGCTGAAGTCCAGGTTCGGACGCCCAGCGCCCAGCGCCACGATCAGGTGCCCATGCGCCGTGCCATAGGCTAGGCAGAAAGGCTTGGCCTGAACCGCGTCAAGCGCGGTCGCGATCACGCTGCGCACCTCGGCTTGCTCGGCAGGCAGGCTGTCCAGCAGCGCCTTCTCCACCTCATCGGTCAGCAGCGCGGCGAAGGTGCCTTCCACCATCATGAACTTGCCGCTCACGCTCGTCACCTGCGAGACCTTGGCTTTCGTCTTTGCCTGTTCCAGCAGCGCAGTGGGCACCAGCTGCCCCAGCATTTCGTCGGGCTTGTCGGTCTTCACACCGAGCAGCACGGGCGGCAGCGACAGCGTCGAAACGAGGTCCGCAGCACGCTTTAGCAAGGCGGTGTTGCCCAGCAGCTTAGCGATCCATTGCTCAGCCTTGGTGCCCGTTGCTGCGCTCCCCACCGTACCCTGCATCATGGTTAGGTATTGCAGCTCGCTGTTGATCGCCGACACCGCCTGCCAAGGCTTCAGCGACTCCGCAGTGCCCTTGCCGAGCGCCACGAAAAAGTCCTGGCCCCACAGGCTGGCCAGCATCGCACTGGCAGCCGGAGGGCCATCCGCCTTCGCCGCGCTCGGAGCAGGCGTCTTGTCATCCAGGAAGGCATCCACCTCCTTGGCCCAGTTGGAGTCCTTCAGGCCCGCCAGATGCGTGGTCAGTTTCAGCGTGCCGAAATAGCCCTCCGTCTCCGCCGGGAGATGCGCGGCAAAGCCCAGCTGGTTCGCGATCGCAGATGGATCGGCCAGCATGGAGTCGCCCATCGGAATGCTGCCCTTCGCTTCCCCCGTGTCGGCCACCTCTTCCCTTTTGCAGCCCATCAATCCCAGCCCAACCGCCAAGGCCAAGCTACCCAGTGAAATCCAACGTGTGCACCTCATGTATTTTCAACGTTCGGAGCCGCGTGGCGGATCGTCAAACGCGCAGATGGAGAATGCGTTGTCTCATGGGCCGCAAGTCGGGCCACTCACCGCCTGTTCCCCACGCGCCCATACAAAATCTCGTCCATCGCGTCTTCCATGCCCACGTCGGTGAGTAGAGGTTTCAAGTCGGGGTGAGCGGCGATTTTTTCGACCTGGGGCAGTTGCATGAGGCCGGCAAAGTCCTTGTTGTGGATGCACTTTTGCACCGCAGGGTCCTGGCCGAGCACGACCACGCGCTCGTGGCGGTAGATGATGCCGGTTTTCTCGTTCGCGGCGAGTTTTGACCACACTCGCTGATCAGGCCAGACGATGAGCAGGCGCGACAGGTTCGATGTGGGCCGGATGTCGAACGGGTCCATGTTGGAGATCAGGTTGCCGAAGTAGCTCTTGTCCACGGAGCGCCCCATGCTGCTGAACCAATCGCCAACAGTGCTCTGAATACGGGTGCCCTCGCGCGCTAGGCTGGAGGCGGTCTCCAGGCCGTAAAGATTCCCCACCAGCCGCAGCGCTAGGGAGGCGACCCAGAGCATGAAGCCAGACGACAAGACGCTCAGCGCTAGGCCTTGCCACCCGGCGACATTGGCCAGGAAGCCGAGCAGGCCGACGGTCGTCAGCACCCGCAGCAGCAGGCGGCAGAGGACATAGGCGATGACGCCTGCGACCCCGCAGAAGAGCATCAGGCGGTCGGTGTCCATGGACACGGCTGGATCACCGAAGACTTGCGTGCGGTTCCGAAAGCAGGTCCAGGCGACAAAGATGCCGACGACGATGCTGAGAGCATTGACCACCTGTTTGAGCGCGCCCTTGGCAAAGGCCATGCCGGCAAAGAAAGCGACGAACGCCATGCCGCCGCCCGTGACCCAGGCTGAGTTCGGCACGCGCTGCAGGGTCTCCGTGAAAGCGATGAGCATCCGCCGATGATGAAGCACCGCGCGAAAAGTGCAACCCTGGGCGCGGGCGGTGGCACAGAGACTGCACTTCCGCCTTGACCGCAGCGCTTGAAACTGGTGCTTTAAAGTCTGCACCTAGCTCCTCATTCGCATTGCCATGAAAAGTCATTCCCTCGCCCTTCTCGTGCTCGGCTCGTCCTTGCTGAGCGCCACGGCTCAAGAGGTTCGTCAATGGACGGACAAAGCCTCAGGCAACAAGATCGAAGCCAGCATGGTTAGTGCTGATCCGACGGCGCGGACAGTGACCATTCAAAGGAAGGATGGCCAATCCTTCACCCTCCCGGTGGATCGTCTGGTGGATGCCGATCTCGTTTACATCAAGCAGCAGATGACAGCCCCCAAGGCACCTGCCGCTGCGCCTGCACCGGGTGCGCCGCCCGCCGCACCCACAGCCCCAGTCGCGGCAGCGCCTGCGGCCCCGGCTGGTGCCCCCGCTCCAGCTCGGCCCGTGGTCACCGTCATTCCGGTGAAGAAATTCAAGGCCCCAGGAGGCAGTGCGATCCTGGGCACGATCAAGAAGGAGCGCCCGCGCTTGCTGATGAATGCCGCAGGCTTCGCCGCGCTGAAGAACCGCGCGAGTAGCGATCCGCTCACGAAGAATCTCTTGGCTGGCCTGAAGGCCACGGCGGAGAAAATTGTGGAACTGCCCGAGCTGGTGCAGGTGCGGGGTGAAGCCGCCGCAAACAACAACCCAGGGGCCAAGTGCATCTTTCGCATGTCCACCCTGGGCACGCTGAACTACGTGGATGGCGATCCGCGT
>CAXNNN010000199.1:0-6513 GCA_964203095.1 Verrucomicrobiaceae bacterium
GATGGCGGCGATGGTGGTGGCGGCACCTTCTTTATAGATGGAGATGCGGCATGGCAGCGCGGTGGAGATGCTCATGTCCAGATCAAGCACGCGCTTGGCCTGGAGCGGATGGCAGACTTCAAAGATCAAGCACTCGCGCCCGAGGTCGACGCCCTTCTTGGCCATCGACTCCTTGAGGTTGTGCATGTGCATGACACCGAAGCCATTGTCTTCAACCGCGATGCGCAGGCACGCACCGGCTTCATGCACTGATTTGGGGGTGGTTAGTGTGATAAGCATAAGGTTCACGAGTTTCAGATGATGTCGGGCATCCTGCGACGGTGGAAACCGCGAGGCTATGGGGTCTTACCCGACTTCTTGGCGTTCCCGGCCGCAGGTGGCTCCTTCTGCTCAGCCCAGTCAAAATGTCATGGGCAGGCTAGATTTCGCCTTAGCGGCCCGTATTTCTCTCGCGCATGCATACCCGACGTCACTTCCTCCAGAGCAGCTATGGCATGGGAACGATCGCGCTGGCAACGCTGCTGCAAGAGCAAGGTCTGTTGGCCAATCCAGCGCTGGCCGGGGCGCAGCAGCACTATGACCTGACGCCGAAACCCGCGCATGGGTTCGGCAAGGCGAAGGCGATGATCTCCATGTTCATGCAGGGCGGGCCGAGCCATATCGACCTGTTCGAGCCGAAGCCCGAGCTGATGAAGCTGGATGGCAAGGACTTCCCTGGCGAGGTGAAGTATGACGATGCCGCAGGCGCGAGCCGCGAGGTGATGGGGCCGCAGTGGAAGTTCCGCCCGCGCGGTCAGAGCGGCACCGAAATGAGCGACCTGATTCCCTATATGGGCAGCATCGCGGATGAGATGACGCTGATCCGCTCCATGCACACGGGCGTGAACAATCATGGCCAGTCGATCTATGCACTGCTGAACGGCCAGATCGTGGGTGGCCGCCCGACCTTGGGCAGCTGGATCACGTATGGCCTGGGCAGTGAGAATCGCGACCTGCCCGCGTATGTGGCGCTGACCGATCCGCGTGGCCTGCCGGTGCTGGGCGTGGACAACTTTTCCAATGGCTGGCTGCCCTCCATGTTCCAAGGCACCGTGGTGCGCTCCAAGGAACCGCGCATTCTGAATCTCGATCCGCCGATGTCGCTGCGTGGCCCAGCGCAAGAGCGTTACTTGAACTTTGTGCAGCGGCTGAATCGCGAGCATGCGGATGGCCGGCCAGGGGAGACCGATCTGGAGGCTCGCATCCAGAGCTTTGAATTAGCAGCGCGGATGCAGACAGCGGCCAAGGAGGCGCTGGACATCATGCAGGAGACCGAGGCGACACGGAAGCTGTATGGCATCGACAAACCCGCGACCGAGGAATTTGGCAAGCGTTGCCTGATCGCGCGGCGCTTGGTGGAGCGCGGCGTGCGCTTCGTGTCCATCTTCACCGGCAACCAAACCTGGGACCATCACAGCAGCATTCTCAAAGGCCTGCCCGCTGCGTGTTTGCAGGTGGATCAGCCGGCCGCAGCGCTGGTGCTGGATTTAAAGCAACGCGGTCTGCTCGATAGCACCGTCGTGCATTGGGGTGGCGAGATGGGCCGCTTGCCGGTCATTCAGAACCGTGCGGGAGCCAAGGGGCGCGAAACCGTGGGTCGCGATCACAACACTTACGGCTTCAGCATGTGGGTCGCAGGCGGAGGCTTCAAAGCCGGTCACGTGCACGGGGCTACAGATGAGTTTGGCCATCATGCGGTGAAGGACGTGGTGAACCACTTCGACTACCACGCCACGCTGCTGCATTTGTTCGGCCTGGACGCGAAGAAGCTGAGCTACAAGCGCAATGGCACCCAGCAAGTGCTGGTGGAAAACCCTCAAGCGCGTGTCGTATCGGAACTGCTCGCATGAAAAGCCGAGCCATCATTCTATGTCTTGGACTGGGCTGCGGCATGTCCGCTTTCGCTGTCGATCCCAAGCCCGCCTTGCGTGTGCTACGCGATGAATGTGTGGGCTGCCATAAGCCGGGCAAGGCGAAGGGCGGCTTGCTGCTGACCACGCATGAGAAGATGATGAAGGGCGGCGACAATGGCGCGTCGGTGGTCCCTGGGAAGGCCGCTGACAGCCTGCTTTATCAGCTGGTCTTGAAGGACGGTGATCCGCACATGCCGCCCAAGAAGCAGTTGCCCGCGCAAGCGGTCACCGCCTTGAAGACTTGGATTGATGGCGGGGCGGTGTGGGATGCCAGTGTCTTTGACGAGCCTCCGCTGTCGCGCCCAGTCGCCCTGCAAGCGATGCCCGCCGCGTATCAACCGGTCCTCGCTCTGGCCTTGTCGCCAGATGAAAAGCGGATGGCTGTGGCGCGCTCGAATGAGGTGCTGCTCATCGACTTGACCAAGACGGAGCGCCCTGTGGTCGGTCGCCTTCTGGGGCATGTGGAGCCGATTCAGTCCCTGGGCTGGATTGCCGATGGCACGCGCATGGTCACGGGTGGCTATCAGCGCGTGATCGTCTGGGATGTGGCCGCGATGAAGCCGGTCTTGGAGGTCAAGGAAGGGCTGCTGGGGGCTATCACGGCCCTGGCCGTGGATTCCAGTCATCAGGCCGTTTTCATTGCCGATGGCGAGACGGGCGGCGCGGGTTTCATTCGGAAGCTCGATCTAGCGACTGGCAAGACGCTGACGACCTGGAAGGCGCATGATGACAACGTGCTATCGCTCAAGCTCTCGGCCAAGGCGGATCGCTTGCTGAGCGGTGGCGCTGACAAGCTGGCCAAGCTGTGGGACAGCGGCACTGGCAAGCTGGTCTCGTTTTATGAAGGCCACACCAACCACGTGCTGGCAGTCGCCTTCAACAAGGACGCCACGCAGATCGCCACAGCTGGGGCGGATCGCGAGGTGAAGGTGTGGGACGTGGCTAGCCGCGAGCAGGATGTGTCGCTCGGTGACAAGAAGGTGGCCTTCACCGGTGCGCACTGGACTGCGGATGGCAAGTCATTGGTCGTGGTCACCGACAAAGGCGGCGGCAGCGTTTACACCGAACTCAAGAAGCACGACGGTGCCCAGCGCAGCGACACAGCCAAGGAACGCAAGCTCTCGGGCGTGAGCGAAACGCTGTCCAGCGTGGTCATCACTGGCGACTCCAAGTGGGTCTTTGCTGGCGGATTCAATGGCAAGGTCTATGTCTGGGATGCAGCCTCGGGACAAAGCAAAGGTGAGCTGACGCTGTAAAATCAGGGTCGCAGCGGCCGTAGCTTTGTTATGTTTCAATTCTGCCCCGCCACCTTGCTCTTCAGCCTGCTCCTGACTGCGGGTGCGCTGTGTGCCGAGCCGCCGGTGAGCTTCATTCATGATGTGATGCCGCAGATGATGAAGGCGGGTTGCGCCTCGGGCAATTGCCATGCGAAGCCCGAGGGACAGAACAACTTCAAGCTCTCCGTCTTCGGCTACGATCCGCGCCATGATTACAACGAGATCGTGCGCGATGATCGCGGGCGGCGTGTCTTCATGGCGGCACCGGAAGAATCTCTTTTGCTGAAAAAGGCCACGGGCGAAGTGCCGCATGAAGGTGGTGCCCGCATTGACCGGAAGAGCGAGGCCTATCAAAAGATCCTCACCTGGATCAAGCAGGGCGTGCCCTTCGCCATCGAAGGTGAACCTTCCCTGGTCGAGGTGAAGGTGGAGCCCCGCGAGCAGAGCTACAAAAAGCAGGCGGTTCAGAAGCTGAAGGTCACGGCGCGCTTCTCAAACAGCACCACGAAGGAGGTGACGCAGCTCACGGATTACCTCTCACAGGATAAGGAGTTGGCTACCGTGGACGAGAATGGCGTAGTGAAGGTGGGCACGCTCAGTGGTGAAGGTGTCATCGTCGTGCGCTACATGGGCCTGGTCGATGTCGCCCGCATCACTGTGCCAGCGGACAAGGTTTTGCCTGCCGAGTTGTATGCGAAATTGCCGGTCAACAATGAGATCGACCGTCTTGTTCATGCGCGGCATCAGAAGCTGGGCATTCTTCCTTCGGCGACTTGCTCGGATGAAGAGTTCATGCGCCGGGCTTCGATTGATTTGATCGGTAAGCTGCCGTCTGCTGACATGGCGAAGACGTTCCTCGCCGACACTCGCGCGGACAAGCGTGCGCGGCTGGTGGATGATTTGCTGGATGATGCCAACTACGCGGATCACTGGGCGGTGAAGTGGGGTGATCTAATCCGGCCCAATCCCTCGCGTGTGGGGGTGAAACCGGTGTATCTGCTGGATAGCTGGCTGCGCGACAGTTTCCGCCAGAACAAGCCCTACCACACGATGATTCGCGAGCTTCTCACGGCGCAAGGCAGCTCGCATGAATACGGCCCCGTAGCGATCTTCCGCGACAAGCGTGAGCCGGTGGATGCTAGCTCTTTCGTCAGCCAAATCTTCCTCGGAGTGCGGCTCGATTGCGCGAAGTGCCATCATCATCCCAGTGAAAAATGGACGCAGGAAGACTACTACCAGATGGCGGCCTTCTTTGGGCAGATGAAGCGCAAGGGCCAGGGCATCTCGGCTCCGATTTCTGGCGAGCCTGAATACTGGTGGTATGGCGGCAAGGGCGAGGTCACTCACCCCATCACCGACGCCGTGATGAAGCCAAAGCCGCCGGATGGCCCCGAGATGCCGTATGTGGAAGGCCAGGACCCACGCGTGGCTTTGACGGATTGGATGGCAGCTAGCGACAATCCATTTTTTGCCAAAGCGCTGGTGAACCGCATTTGGTCGGACTTCCTTGGCCGTGGCATCGTTGATCCCGTGGATGACTTCCGCGTCTCCAATCCAGCGACCAACGAAGCCTTGCTCGACTGGCTGGCTCAGGACTTCGTCACTAGTGGGTACAATCTGAAGCACCTCATGCGCACGATTGTCACCTCGCGCACCTACCAGCTCAGCACGCAACCCAATGAGCACAACTTGGCCGACACCAAGAACTTCTCCCGCAGCCTGAAGCGTCGAATGAGCGCCGAGGTGCTGCTGGATGCGGTCTTCGATGTCACGGGAGTGCGCGATACCTTCAGCGGATTGCCGCCGAATGCGCGCGCCGTGCAGACTTGGAACCACAAGTTGGACAGCGACTTCCTGGACGCCTTTGGTCGTCCGAATGCCAGCCAAGAGTGTCCCTGTGAACGCGAGCGCAAATCCAGCGTGGTGCAGGCGCTGCACCTCATGAATTCCAACAGCCTGCAAACCAAGCTCAGCAGCGGCGAAGGCAAGATCCAAGCACTGGCGAAGAGCGAACTGACCGTGCCGCAACTCGTGAGAGAAGTCTATCTCGCCACCTACAACCGCCTGCCCAAGGAGGAAGAACTCAAGACCGCCGCCCGCTTCTACAGCGCACCCGGAGCCACCCGCCAGACCGCCACCGAAGACCTCGCCTGGGCGCTGATCAACTCGGCGGAGTTTGTGTTTAACCATTGAGACTCCAACACTGAGGAGTAAAATCCGGGCATGACACTGACCTTGAACTTGCCTTCAAAACTTGGCGATTATGTCGCGGCTCAAGTCGCCCAGGGTTTCTATGCCGATGAAGAAGAGGTCATTCGCGACGCTGTTCGCCGACATGCGGGCATGGACTTTTCGGCAGATAGCACCGCCCTCGAAGCAATGTTGCTGGAGGGTGTGAGGTCCTCGCATGAGCCACTGACCGACGATGTTTGGGCATCTATCCGTCAGCGTGCGGCTCAATTGACAACAGGGGCTTGAACTAATCGTGAACATCCTCCTCTCAGCCGCAGCGGCAGAGGACATCGCTCTTCAGGTGAGCTGGTATCAGCTGCGGGCAGATGAAGCCGTGGCTGCCCGCTACGAACTCGCTTTGAAAGAGACCTTCTTGATTATTGCCAAGAATCCTCGCCTCGGTCGCACAATACAATTCGAAGCCGCTGAGTTGGCGGGCATTCGCAGGTTTCCTGCAAGCGCGCCATTCCATTGGCATCTGGTCTTTTATCGCGCCGAAGATTCAGCCATCCATATCGAACGGGTCTTGCATGGAGTTCGTGATCTGCCACGCAGATTGTTGGAGTCGCCCGGCAGTGATTAAATCTGGCAAGAGGAGCAGATGCAGGTGCGTAATATCCAGCCCTGTCTTCACATGTCCTTGTTCCACTCCAACTGCAACGGCGTCGGTCGCCGCGATTTCCTCCAACTCGGCTTGGGGGCGCTGGGCGGCGTGGCTTTTTCGGACATCTTGGCACTGCGGGCTCAGGCCGCGCAGGCGCGTGGCAAGGCGAGCCCGGATCAGATCAACTGTATCCTGGTGTGGCTGGACGGTGGGCCTTCGCATTACGAGACCTTTGACCCGAAGCCTAACGCACCGAAGGAGATTCGCGGCGAGTTCAAGTCGATCCCGACCAGCGTGCCGGGCGTGCATTTCTGCGAGACGATGCCGCTGCTGGCGAAGAGCTTTAATAAGTTCAGCGTCATCCGCTCCATCTGCCACAAGGACCCGAATCACGGTGGTGGCAATCATTACCTCATGACGGGTGCGCCCACGCCAGTGCCGGTTGGCT
>CAXNNN010000200.1:0-6511 GCA_964203095.1 Verrucomicrobiaceae bacterium
CATCTGTTCAACCACACGGTCAAACAGCAAATCCCTGCCTACGGCTCGAAGGTGCTGGATGATCTTCAACGCAAATTCGCCGAGTCTGGCTGCCACATTCAGAAGCTGCTGGTCGAGATCGCGCTTGTTGCTGCGGCACCGCCGGAAGTCATCGCGCAGGCGAAGCACTAGTGGCCTCCGTCAAGCCGCTTCCGCATCACGGGGGCGAGCCACTTAGCGGTCTCGTCGGCGATGACGTTGTAGCCGGCCAGATTTGGATGTCGGTCACTGGCCCAGCCGGGCAGGTGGCCGAAGAGGCCATCCAAGCGATTGTCCAGCACCACCACCTGTGGCTCGCTGCCAGGCTGCACGTAGGGCGTGGCAAGGGCACGGAGGTTTTCGGGGATTTTCGTCAGGGCGTAGCTGCGGTAGTTCAGCATATCTGGCCCCTTCTTCAGCTCAGTCAGGTAGCGCGGCGCGATATCAAACAGCGGCAACTTCTCTTCGGCGGCGATCTGTTGAATGACGGCATTGATGTCCGCATGAGTGCTCTGCTCAGAATATGGAATGGCGGTCATGGCAATGAGCATGGCCTTCGGATGATCCTGGCGAAGACGTGACAGCAACTCGCGAAAATCCTTGGGGAAATGGGTCTTGAAGTCCTGACGCTTGGCCACGTCATTGATGCCGTAGCGGATGAAGATGTAGTCCGCCTGAGGCTTGGTCTTCACCGCCTTGTCATAGCGCTGGTCGAGCAGACGGCGGATGAACTCGCCGCTCAAGCCTTCATTATAAACATCGCAGGGCGGCAGATCCGACTCCGTAGCGAGCTTGATCCGCAGCATGTCTTCGAGCTGTGGTTCATCGGGCGCCAATTTTTTGGGAATGCTCGCCTCCGTCGTGCTGTCGCCGAGCAGCAGAATCTGCAAGCGCTTCTTGCCCGCCGTCGCATCGCTGAAAGCAAAGGGTGCTCCGCCGATGAACTGATCCGAGGTGATCGTGGGGCAGATGCGCTTCTCCACATGCTGCACGAACAGCTCGGTGCCACGCACGTGACGAACAAAGGGCCAGCGCGCAGGATTATACATAGTGTCGGTCAGATCGCGCATCAGCACCACATGCTTGCCGTTCTTCGCCATCTGCCGCAGACCAAACGGACGGCCCGCCACGCACATGTTCGCATGCACGCCCATGAGGATGACATTGTCGATATCCCGCGACTCCAGCAGATTCCAAATCTCCACGCCACTGTCGCTGATGACATCCTTGTCCTGGTCAATGCGCAGCACGTCGATCTGCTTGATCCAAGGCCCCTTGGGGTTCCTGCCTTTGGCAATTAGCTCCGCCGTCCAGGCCTCTTTCACCGCTGGCTCGTCGTCATTGCCACCATCGCTCTGATCCAGTGGATACACCGCCAGCTCTTCCGCTGGAATCTGCCGGCACCATTCGGCGATCTTGTCGGGCAAACGAGCAGCGGTGGGCGCGCTCTTGGCACGTTCGCGAGCAGCCGTTCCTTCGTAGGCAGCCATGCAACTGCTCGGCGAATGAATGATAAGCACGCCCTGGCTGCGCGCCTTTTCCAGCACCTCGTTCATGCGGGGAGCCATCTCGCCTTCCCGAATGACGGCATTTTTGCAGGTATGGGTGTCCCACATATCACAGACAATAATCGCCGTGCGCGAGGGGAGCCATTGCTCCTTGACCAAGACCGGCTTGCCCACGGACGAAAGGGATTGCAGTTGCAGCGACAGGGCCGTTTCCGCTGCGGAAGCGGCGGTCAGTAGCAGGGACAAGACAAGCAGGGAGAAGCGTGGCATGAGCTGAATACGGTGTCAGACACCCCGCTCCATCATCAGGCCAAGTCCGGCCTGGGGTCAAAAGGCGGTGAAGGATTCCCAACACGTGTCATTTGCCCCCGCCACATCGCCGCGTATCGCTCAGGGATCATGTTCCGCCATTTGCTTTTGCCAGTGCTTCTCGGCACCTCGCTCGTCTCCGCTTTGGAAGTCCGCGTCTCCGAAACGCTCAAGCCCGCGCAGGCGCTCGAACAAATTCGTGCGGCTCGCAAAGCCGGTGATACCGCACCCGCAACCGTTATCTTCCCTGAAGGTGCCACTGTGCTGCTCACGCCGCTCACGCTCGAAGCGACGGACTCAAATCTTACCCTTACCGGCACGAAGAGCACGCTCATCGGCGGCTCCAAAGTCACCGGCTGGGAACAACACAAGGGCGAGATCGTCAAAGCCGATGTCTCCAAGCTGCTGCCGAAGGACTTCCTGCCGAAACAACTGCTCTGCGACGGCGAACGCCAGATCCTCGCCCGTTATCCGAACTTCGACGCCAAGGACCCACTCTACGGCGGCTGGGCCTTCGTCGCGCCGTTTCCGCCTGCCGGTGCTCCCGAAGGCCATCTTTGGAAACGCACGCTGTTCGTAAAGCCTGAGGACGTGCGGAAATGGGCGCACCCCGAGGACGTGGAGCTCGACATCTTTGCCCAATACGGCTGGTGGAACTTCATCGAGCCCGTGCTGTCGCTTGATCCGAAGACGAGGATGCTCACGTTGAAGAAAGACTGTGGCTACGACCTCCATCCGCACAACCGCTACCACTTTCAAAACGCCCTCGAAGAGCTGGATGCACCCGGCGAGTGGTTCTACGACAAGCACAGCGGCGTGCTTTATTTCTGGCCGATCAAGCCCATCGATCAATGTGAGGTTAGGCTGCCGACTTCCGACGCCTTCTTCAAAATCAAAGGCGCGAAACACATCGCCATCCGCGGCCTCACCCTCACCGGCTGCCACGGCAGCGCCGTCACCCTCGAGCAGGCGGAGGACTGCCTCGTCGAAAAATGCGTCATCACCAAAGTCGGAGCTTTCCACGGCAGCGGTGTCGGCGTGAGCGATGGCAGAAACGTCCGCGTCTCGCATTGCGAGATCAGCTTTACCGGCAGCAACGGCGTCAGCCTCAGTGGCGGCGATCGCAAAACGCTCACCGGCCCCGGTCATGCCGTCGAGGACTGCCACATCCATCACATGGGCGTCTTCAACAAGAACGCCTGCGGCGTCAGCATGTATGGCGTGGACCATGCCGTGCGGCATTGCCACATCCACGACGGCCCGCGCATGGGCGTGCAGATGAGTGGGAACAACCTCCTCGTCGAATACAACCACCTCCACCACCTCTGCCTCGAGACGCAGGACGGCGGCGCCATCTACACCGGCGGGCGCGATTGGATCAGCAGCCGCGGCAGCAAGTGGCGGTATAATTTGATCCACGACGTCATCGGCTGTGGCCAGGAGGCCGGTGGGCTGAAGTATCCGTGGTTCACCTTCGGCCTCTACCCCGACGACAACTCCGGTGGCCTCGACATCATCGGCAACATCGTCTTCCGCGTCGCCCACACGCCCATTCACATGCACAACTCGCGGGATTGCATCGTTGAAAACAATATCTTCGCCCTCGGCGGCAAGTTTCAGTTCGATCTACACGGCTGGACCAAAGAGCAGCGCTTCTACACCAGCCACATCGACACCATGATCAAAGGCTACGAATCCGTCGCCGGCCAGCCCGCCTGGACCAGCATGCGAGGCATGGACCTCCACCCAAAGGACGCCATCCGCAACGACGGCACCATGATGAGCGGCAACAGTTTCCAGCGGAACATCATGTTCGGTGACACACCGGGGGTAAAGTATGGCGACATCCGCCACGCCACGCCGAAGTGGAACACCATTGATCACAACCTCGCCTGGAACGGCAGCCACCCGGTCGTCACCGGCATCAACAAAGTCGGCCCCGACAAGCCCGGCGAGCCGCTGCTCACCGAAAACTTCGATACCGCCGAGCCCGGCAAGACACCCAAAGTCTGGGGCTTCAACCATCGCCCCAACAAAAACGTGCAACTCGTCGCCGCCGAAGGGGCCTTGCGAGCCGACTGCGCCCTCGGCACCGAACCCGGCAATCCCAAGACCGTCTTCCATGGCCCCGACATCCCTATCAAGCCCGGCGCTGCGTATCGCATGCGACTCCGCGTCAAATCCACCGAACCCACCGCGAAAATGAGCCTCGCCTTCGCCAGCTTCAAAAACGGCGAAGGCTACTGGCAAACCCAGAACACCAACATCACCGCCAGCAAGGAATGGCATGAAGTCGAAGTCACCGGCCGTATGCTCCGCGAGAACGAGCCCAAATGGAAGCCATGGATGAAAGTCTTCTGGCTCCGCATCGACTGCCACGAGCCCAAAGGCCAGATCTTCATCGACGACATCCGCCTCACCGAATGCGCCCCCCTCGACGAATGGGCCTCCTGGCAAGCCGAAGGCTGGGACAAACACAGCCTCATCGCCGATCCCAAGTTCGTCGATCGGCAACACGACGACTTCCGCCTCCAACCCGACTCGCCAGCCTTCAAACTCGGCTTTGAAGCGATCCCCGTGGAGAAGATTGGAATCCGTCATTGACCCGCAATGGTGAGAGCAACTCAGGGGTCTAAGGTGGCGAGAGCCATCGCCACACGACGCTGTAGGCGCTCATCGATTGCGATGTGAAACACTCTGTCTGGAACGGCCGGCCAAGCAACTTTACCCTGAGCGATCAATAACCGCACCAAGTTCAGATCCTTGGCTCGGCCTATCAGCACCTCCACCGCAGCCAAATCCACCGGATCGAGAGCCTTGGCTTTCTGAACGCCCGGAACCGACACCAAGCGATCTTGCGATCCTTCGGGCAGGGTCTCAAAGATAGCGGGTCGCAAGATGTCAGTGTGATAGCCATGGCGCAGGTGGAAGGTTTTGGATTCCCCCAAGGCTTGGTCCAGCATCAGCGCTGTCACTTCGTCAAACGGCTCGGGACAGAGATCTGGATCGAAAGGTGTAAGCGAGCGGCCCATCATCTCGCCCCATCTCGGGAAAGGAGGCCAGCAGCGAGGTGGAGCCAATCACGACCAATCGGCAATCCTCTGCTAGTGCAGAGGCAGCTCCGACCAAGTGCTGAAGCGCAGCTAGATTCATCCCCCTTCCTCAGCGATTACCACTCGATCTCACTGAGCAGGCCATGGCATGGCGAGCAGGATTTGAGCTGCTCGCTGTCATGATTGGGGGCTTCCATCCACTCAGCCAACTCCGCGAGCTAGAGCTCAGATCGCCTCGCCGCCTGAAGGTGCCTCCGCCATTCGAGCAGCGGAGCCGCCTGCAAACGCCCCTGCGTCAGCCATCGTTCGATGTTAGCTAACGGCACCTCCAGGCAAGCCGCGTCACTCCTCACCCGCTCTGCCAGAGCCTTCCAAAGGCGCACGCGGCTCGGACGGGAAAGATGTGGGTCTAACAGATTCTCCTCAAACAGTCTCCCAAGACTCCCGGGTATCAAGCCTTGCGCGCGGCTTAACAGCACTCATGTTTGCGGACTGGAAGAACGACGACCTCCGCCTGCAACCCGACTTCCCCTCCTTCAAGCTCGGATGCAAGGCGATCCCGGTGGAGAAGATTGGCATCCGACTCAAGGAGCCTTTTGGGCTTCTCGAGTTGCTGACATACCGCACGTATCTTCGTTTGCAGCCCTACGCCTCCCTCTCCATGGTTCAGGGTATGGCAACGATCACCAACGAAAAACTCCTCGCGCACATTCAATGGCTCGAAAGCGAAGGCAAAAGCGGGCGCAAGCTCGATGAAACGGGTATGAACCTCGCGAGCAATGTGCTGTCGGGCCTGAACTTGGCGCGCGTCCAGTTTGTGGGCACCACCTTGACGAAAGCTGATCTGAGCGGCACGAATCTGTCGGAGGGCGATTTCAGTGGGTCCAATTTCGACAGCGCTAATCTGAGCGGTGCCGACTTGAGCGGGGCTGATCTCGGCGGTGTGTCGATGCGTCATGCCAACTTGAGCAGCGCAAGGCTTTGTGGAGCTGATCTCTCAGGCGCCAATCTAGAAGGAGCCAACCTGACCGAGGCTGATTTTACTGACGCCGACTTGATCGCTGCGAATCTGAACAAGACGATTCAGACGGGCCTCATCGTCAAGGGAGCAAAGCTGACCGACACACAAGGCTTGGAAGTTTCGTAAAATGGCTGTCTGGGGCGAAGTTATGCGCAAGACCCTGGGGTCAGAAGCGTAACTTTTTCACCCCCATGAAAACCCTTCAACGTCGTCAGTTCCTCCGCGACCTCGGCATAACTGCTACTGCGCTGCCGTTCCTCGCTGGGTTGCCTAGCCTGACGGGTGCCCCGACGCCCCAGCGCCGCCAGCGGTTGATCATCATGTTCTCGCCGAACGGCACGCTGCCGAACGAGTTCTGGCCTGATCACGAGGGAGCCAATGCCCAATTCAAATCGATCCTGAAGCCGTTGGAGGCTTACAAGGACAAAACCCTAATCCTTCACGGCATCGCCAACAAGGTGCGTGGCGACGGCGACAGCCACATGCGCGGCATGAGTTGTTTGCTGACCTGCGATGAGTTGCTGAAGGGCAACATCATGGGCGGCGGTGGCAATCCCGCAGGCTGGGCGAGCAACATTTCCATCGACCAAGAAATCAAAAAC
>CAXNNN010000201.1:0-6489 GCA_964203095.1 Verrucomicrobiaceae bacterium
CACAATGACCGGGCCGTAGGTGGCTTCTGGCTCGTAGATGGTGAAATAAAGTTCGGGGAACTTGCCGGGTTCTGCAGTCTGGTAGGCGATGCGGCCTCGGCGTTTGTCGGGTTCGTTCTTGGTGGTGTTGTGGACGAAGACATTGCCCGTCATGATGAAGTTCACGGGCTGGTTGATCCACGCGCCGCGTCCGCCGTTGCGGAAGGTGTTGCCGGTCATGGTGACATCCGTGCAGCTCTTCTCGACGCTGATGACACGGCTGCCGTTGGTGCCGTCGACGAGGTTGCCGGTGATGGTGGCGTTCTGGCAGAACTCGGCCAAGAAGAACGCGCCCATGCGACTGCCGAGGATGTGATTGTTGGCGAAGATGATGTTCTGGCAGCGCTGGATGTGCATGGTGTCGCCGATGGCGCTGAGCTGGCAGCCGGTGACTCGCACGTCGCGAGCACCGACGATGTCGAAGGCCCCTTTGCCGGGTCCACTGCCGGTAGGCGCATAAGCGGCGAGATAAGTGGCCTGGATGTTGTAGGCGAGCTGGCCACTGCCGTCGCCCTCGAAACGAATAGGGACTCCATTAGGCGCATCGGCGATCTTGAGGTGCGTGGGTGTGACTTCGACCACAAAGTATTGACGGCCACGGACGATGTTCTTGGGCAAGTCCGCACCCATGAACGTGAGCGCTTCCTTCGGCTCATCGGTGGTGCTGACGACGATGGGCTTGATCGTATTATCGAGCTTCACGAGGTCGCCGCTGAAGGTCACTTCACGCATGAGGTCGGTGCGGAAATACTTCTTCGCGCGCTCGACCTCCCACGGCTCATACGCCTCGGGGAAGGTCATGATCTGCCACAGATAGCCGTAGTCCCACATGAACTTGCCACTGCGCAAAAGCGTGCAGCTTTCCACCGCGACACGCTCTGCGTAGTGCTCGACCTCGCTCTCGCTACTCTTGCCATATCTGCCATGCACGCCGATCACCGCAGCGGCCATGCCGTTCGACTTCACGTCACGGAATAGGATGTCATGCGTGCCACCTTCCTTGGTTGTGGTGATCTCGATGCCCTTGGTGTTCGCGTTCGGCTCCCAGGTGTTGTCTTTCTGCGCGGGATCAAACACATGCCCAATGAACTCGCCACCGTGCCACGCGAAGTGTGCGACGTTTTCTCCGGCGAAGAGCACGACGCGGGCCTGATCTGGCAGCGTTTCAGGCAAGATGAAGCGTGCGCCATGGGCCATGACAGTCGTGTTGGACCGCAGCGTGATTGGCTCCTTGCCGTCGAGATGGTAGTCACCAGCCGGAACTGTCACCACACCACTTGGCGCGAGCAGGGCCGCGAGCTTGGCACGGTCATCAGCCAAAGCAGCAGCAGTGAGGAGTCCCAGACAAAAGAGGAATTTCATGGCGTTAGCATAACGAAAGACGTGTCGCTCATGCGACGACAAAGACTGTGTGAAATACGACAGTGATCACCTCTGATGGAGGCTCTGCATTACCAGCCGAACGGACTCATGCATCGGTGCGCCGGAAGGAATCCACCCCGAGGTGCGGTGAATCTGCGGGAAACCGTTCACTTCGTTCGTTAAGCCAGCCCGATCCATTTCTCATGAACCCCCCTGCTTTCCATCGCACTCGTCTTTGTCGCCTCACTCCATGCTGCTGAAACCTACATCGAGAGTCCCGGCAAAGAGGGCGATGGGGCTTTTCAGGTAGGGCCGGATTATCGCATGGACCCCGATCTGACGGACAAGGGCAACGCCAAGGGCAAAACATTCGCGTTCACGATGAAGCTGGCAGACAGCAAGGTCTTCGACGGCAAAGACAAGACGCTGGAGCCCGACAAGAAGAAGGTGAACACCGAGCGGAAGATCACGGTGTATGTGCCCGCCGCTTATAAGGATGGTCAGAAGGCTCCGCTGCTCGTCATTCACGATGGTCCCGGGCAGTTGAAGCTTATCAGCCATGCGCTCGACAATCTCACGATCTCGAAGGATGCGAAGCGCAAGCTGCCGGCCTTTGTCTGCATCGCCGTGCAGAATGGCGGCAACGATGGCAAGAACAGCCAGCGCGGCCTGGAGTATGACACGATGTCGGATCGCCTCGCACGCTTCATTCACGACGAGGTGCTGCCCGCCGTGCTCAGCAACGCCGAGATCCGCGCCGCGTATCCAAAGTTTGCGCTCACGGAGAACCCGTGGGGCCGTGCGGTGATGGGTTGCAGCTCCGGCGGGGCTGCCGCGCTGACGATGGGCTGGTTTCGCCCGGACTGGTTCCGCCGCATCATCGCCTACTCCGGCACCTTTGTTGACCAGCAGGACGACGACGCGCCCGAGGAGGCGAAGTATCCGCTCGGCGCGTGGGAGTATCACTCCGGCATGAAATTGATCGAAACGAGCGAGCCCAAACCGCTGCGCATCTTCACCCACGTCTCCGAAAACGACAACCGCGCCAACGATCCCGAAGAAACCTACCACAACTGGGTCATGGCCGGCATGCGCACAAACGTCGCCCTCGACCAGAAAGGCTACCACCACCGCTACGTCTTCAGCAAAAAGACCGGCCACTGCGACAAGCGCGTCTTCGAGCACACGCTGGCCGACACGCTCGTGTGGTTGTGGCGCGGGTGGGCTGAGTAGGTCCGCCGATAAATCTCAGCAGGAGGGGTTCAACCCGAACGTCGTCACTAGAGATGAAACAAGGAGCGGCGGGCCGTCTTCAGAGATGGGGCATCAAGCCAGGAGAGGATCGACCACCTTGCCACCCTGCAAACCCGTGAGGCGAATGCGCCGCCCGCCACTCACCACCGCGAGGTTGTCGTGATCAAGGCCGAGCAAGTGCAGGAGAGTCGCGTGCAGATCGCGGAAGTGCACGCCGCCTTCTTCGACGCGGCTGCCATCGTGATTGGTAGCCCCGTGCACATGCCCCGGCTTCACACCACCGCCTGCAATCCAGAAGGTGAAAGCTTGGTGCTGGTGGCCGGTCTGGTCCTTGTCCGCGCCTGGCTTTAGGCCTGGTCGGCCAAACTCCCCTCCCCACACAACGAGCGTGTCCTCCAGCAGCCCGCGTTGATCGAGGTCATCCAATAGCGCCGCGATGGGCGCATCCGTGCTCGCGCAATTCGCAGTGAGATCACGCCGGTGATCCGTGTGCTGATCCCAGCTGCCATGATTCAGCTCGATGAAGCGCACACCCGCCTCGCAGAAGCGGCGGGCAAGCAGGCACTGCCGACCGAAGTCACTCGCCTTGCAGGTGCCCGCATCATAGTTCTTGCCCACGCGATAGCGCTCCAGCGTGGCCTTGGACTCACCACTCAAATCAAGCAATCCTGGGGCCTCCGCCTGCATGCGGAACCCCAGTTCCATGGTCTGGATCACGCCTTCCAACTGCGCGTCATCTTTGCGTTCGGACAGATGATTTTGGTTCATGGCCTGGATCAGATCCAGCTGACGACGCTTCACCGACATCGGCAAATGGTCGCCTTGGATGTTCCCGATCGTTGCCAGCCCCATATCCTCACCATTGACGCCGATGGGCGTGCCGCCGAACACCGAGGGCAATTGCGCCGCGCTGTATTCGGCAGGCTTAGCGGTGTTAAAACTGATGAAGCCCGGCAGGTTCTGATTCTCCGTGCCCAGCCCATACGCCACCCATGCGCCCATGCTGGGACAAGGCCGCAGCCGGTCACCCGTGTGCAGCTGCAGCATCGACTGCGCATGAATGCTCGTGTCCGCCGTCATCGAATTGATGACACACAGCTTGTCCGCATGGCGCGCGATGTTGGGCAGCATGTCCGACACCCACAGGCCGCTCTGGCCGCGACGTTTGAACCCTGCAATCGACCCCGCGTGCGGCTTCTGCCCAGACTGCGGCTTGTAATCGAAGGTATCGAGCTGCGCAGGTCCGCCGGACATGTTCAGGAAGATGACCCGCTGGGCTCGTGCACGCCGCCGTGCTGGGCGCTCCTCAAGCCCGGCCGTCGCAGCCGCACTTGCCAGGCCTGACATGGCCACATAGCCGAAGCCGCAGGAGGCAGCACGAAGCATCTGGCGGCGGGAAAGCGTGTTCATCGGAGAGTTCATAGGCGTCGATCTTCAATCCACATAGCGCAGTTCATTGCTGGCGAGCAAAGCCTGACAGAGAGCCGCCCAGGCTTGGCTCTGATCCGGGCGTTCACTGCTCGCGCTCGATACAAGGCTGAGATCGAACTCGCGGAAGAACTCCTCGGCCCGGCGCAGCTCAGGCAGCGTGGGCTCGCGAGCCAATGCCCAGCGATAGGCATGACGCAGTCGTGCCGTCACATCGCCATCGACAGCCTGCACACGACGTGCGAAGCGCTTCGACTGGTCGATGACAAAGGGGTTGTTCAGCAGATACAGCGACTGCGTGGCCAAGGCTGAACGGTCGCGCTTGTCAGTGACCGTGGTGGCGTCGGGCAGGTTGAACGGCGTCAGCTCAGGTGGCATGGAGTTGCGCAGCATCAGAAGGTAAACACTGCGATGCTGGCTGGGCTGATGCAGAGGCGGCAGTTCATTGATCAGCACATCGCGATGCTGGATGACCGATCCCTGGCCGGGCTGCGGATTGAGCGATCCGGAGGCCACGAGCATCGCATCCCGCAGCTCTTCAGCATCGAGCCGACGACGTTGATGAAAGCCCTCGCCACTGCCACTGGCGATTTGATAGGTGCGTGAGAGCACGATGTCGCGCACCAGGCGCTTGATCGACCAGCCGTCCTTCATGAAGCGAGTGGCCAGATGATCAAGCAGGGCGGGATTCGTCGGACGCTCGCCGTAGAAGCCAAAGTCGTTGGGAGTGGCCACGATGCCCTCGCCGAACAAGTGCAACCAGACTCGGTTCACCATCACACGTGCGGTCAAAGGATGCGACGGGCTGGCCAGCCAGCGCGCAAGCTGGAGGCGTCCGCTCTGCTTGGCATCGGGCAGCAGCGAGGCATCACCCGCACCGCACGCGGCCACGAAACCACGCGGGATCGCAGGCCCCAGCTTCTTCGCATCGCCATCAATGTTGAGCTTGCAGTCCACCACTGTCTTGGCCTCGCGCACGCCCATCGCCAGTGCCGTGCCATCGGCATACTTGAAAGCAGGCTTGGCGGGCGGGCGATGCGGTGGATTGGCTTTCAGGATCGGCTCCAGCTCCGCTCGTGGCCCTGCCTGCCTGGCGACCTGAAGCTCATGCAGAGGCGTCTCTGGCGCGGTCAGCCCTTGATAGGCCGCCGCGCCCCAGAGTGTTTGCGTGCTCTTGAAGATGCCCGCCAGCGCATAGTAGTCGCGCGCCGTGATGGGATCGGTCTTGTGATCATGACACCGCGCGCAGCCCACGGTCAGCCCCATGAAGCCTGCGCCGATGACGTTGATCTGGTCCGCCACCACATCCATCTCAAAGTTGTCATTCATCGCCTTGGCAGGCTTGGCCCCCAGCGCCAGCAGTCCAGTCGCAATCAACTGGCGATCACGCTGCTCCGACGACTCCGCCGGCAGCAAGTCACCCGCGATCTGCTCGGTGATGAATCGGTCATACGGCACATCTTGATTCAAAGCGCTGATCACGTAATCGCGATAGCGCCAGGCGTGAGGGTAGCTGGGATTGCGTGACAGGCCGTCGTTGCCATTCGACTCCGCATAGCGAGCCACATCCAGCCAATGACGGCCCCAACGCTCGCCGAAATGCGGGCTCGCCAGCAGATGCTCCACCAGCTCTGGCCACGATGCCTGCTCGGAATTGAAACCCGAATCGGTGTCCACCGACGGAGGTAGGCCGATGAGGTCAAAGTAGAGCCGTCGAATGAGGGCCGCACGCGATGCATCGGGACCCGGGCGAGCCCGCGCAGCCTCCAGCTTGGCGAGGACAAAAGCATCCAGTGGATCGCGCGGCCAATCCCGCTGGTTCACAGTGGGCACGGGTGGCTCCACCACCGGCGCGAGCGACCACAAGACAGCGTTCGACTTGGCGATAGGCTTGGCCTTCACCGGCTCCACACGGGGATCAGGCGCGCCCATCTTCACCCACTCCACAAAGTCATTCACCACCTGCTCAGGCAGCTTCTTTTTCGGCGGCATCTCGGTGCCCTCGTGACGCACCGCCTGAATGATCAGGCTCTCGTCCGGCTTTCCAGGGATCAAGGCAGGCCCCGACTCACCACCTGCGATCATCTCTGAAGGTGCATCGAGCAGCAACCGGCCACCCAGCTTCTTCGCATTCTGCGAGTGGCACTCGTAGCACTGCTGCACCAGCACGGGCCGAATCTTACTCTCGAAAAAGGCGCGCTGATCGGGCGTCATGTCCGCAGCCATCGCTGAGAAAGCGAAAGCAGTGAGCATGAACCAGTGGGCGATGACCTTCATGGGAGAAGCCCCCATACGTGCCGAGAACGGCCTCGCTATCGCCGCCCCATCACTTCACCGAGAAGCGAGCCACCACCAATGACTTCGCCAAAGATCAGTCGGGCCAATGCTGCGCGATCTTCCGCTTCA
>CAXNNN010000202.1:0-6478 GCA_964203095.1 Verrucomicrobiaceae bacterium
ACCCCCGAAGTCTGCAAGACCGAGCAAGCGGAGCATGTGCTGGAGGCCCACAACGCCCTGAGCAAAGCCAGCGCTGCAAACGCCAGCCGGTTCCGTGATGTGATCGACTACCTGGAAAAGGATCTCGGCGAAAAGAAGGCTGATCAGTAGAGGAGGAAGGCAATTTCGGTGTCCGTCAGAGCGGACGTATCTTCCATCGCGATCAGGGTATCTAGGTGATTGATGCCCTCCAGGGCAAGATCCACATCATTCGCGATCAGGTCCATATCAGCGTCCGCTAGTGGAGCCACGGTTTCGGTCTTGGCGACGGCCACAATGGATGTCTTCGACGACTGTGGCAGCCAGACCAAGGCAAGCAGGGCCACCAGCGCCACGGCCAGACCTGGACGTAGCCAAGGAAGAGCCTCGCCCTTCAAGATCGAAACCAAGCGGTAACCCCAGCCCTTCTCCTGCGGCGTGTTGCGCGCCTCGCGCAGCACATTGGCCAGGAAGTTGCCACGCACCTGCACGGGGCGTGCTTTGCCAAGCAGCTTCCAAAGCGGATCGTTGGGGGTGAGCGGGTCCATGATGATTTCCTGAACAGCGGTTCCCGGGGAAAGTTGCACACGAATTGGAACCTAGCCCGACCCGAAGAACCCGCCCAGCTTCCGAATGCGCGTCGGGTGACGGAGTTTGCGGAGCGCTTTGGCTTCGATCTGGCGAATGCGTTCGCGGGTGACTTGGAATTGCTTGCCGACTTCCTCCAGCGTTCGGCCTGCGCCATCGGCAAGACCGAAGCGCTGTTCGAGGACTTCGCGCTCGCGTTCACTCAGCGTTTCCAACACGTCCTTGAGCTTGTCGCGCAGCAGGTTCATCGCGGTCAGCTCCATGGGGTTGGAAGCTTCTTTGTCCTCGATGAAATCGCCGAACTCCGTGTCGCCGTCGTTGTCACCTACCTTGGCTTGCAACGAAACGGGCTGCTGGCTCATGCGCAGCACGGCGCGCACACGCTCCACGGGCAGATGTACCTCCTCGGCGATCTCCTCGGGTGTCGGATCACGACCGAGTTCTTGAATGAGTTGCTTCTGCACGCGCATCAGCTTGTTGATCGTTTCGATCATGTGCACTGGAATGCGGATCGTGCGGGCTTGGTCGGCGATGCTACGGGTGATGGCTTGGCGAATCCACCACGTCGCATACGTGCTGAACTTGTAGCCGCGCCGATACTCAAACTTTTCCACGGCACGCATTAGGCCCATGTTGCCTTCTTGGATCAGGTCCAGGAACGACAGACCACGATTGGTGTATTTCTTCGCGATGGAAATGACCAAGCGCAGATTCGCTTCGATCATCTCCGTTTTTGCTTTGGTGCTTTCGCTGACCCACTTGCCCGCTTCGGAGACCAGGATGCGGAAGTCACTGGAGCGCCGCCAGGCACGCAGCTCGAATAGCTTCAGAGCTTCAGCGGCTCCTTCGTCCTGAGGATCCGCGATGATGCTGCGCTCCACGCGGTCCAGCTCCTTCAGTTGCTCCTTCATCAGTGAGACAAAGTCCTCGTTCACCTTCTGCTTGAAGTAGAACTTGTTGCAGAGCTTAAAGAACGAGTTGCGAGCCGCTGCGAAGTCGGACTCGGCAGCGACCTTTTTTTTCGCCGATGCCTTGTGTGTGGCAGCAAAGGTGTCGTAGCACTTCTGCAAGGCCGTGCGGGCGACGGCGAGCGTCTGCGTGAGCTTCTTGAAGTAGGCGTCGCGATCGTCGTTCTTCTGGTCCATGACCAACCGGTCAAAACGCTCGAGGCCGTTAATCAGCGAGTCTGCCAACTGCACATAGTTCTCCGCGATGAAGCCCACGGTTTGCAAGCAAGCTTGCAGGTTGTTTTCGGCTTTCTCGATCCGTTTGGAGATTGCGATTTCCTGTTCGCGCGTGAGCAGCGGCACTTGGCCCATCTGCTTCAAATACATGCGCACGGGGTCATCGAGCACATCCATGCGCGAGACCTCACGATCCGCCACAGGCGCAGCGGTTTCGGGCTCATCGACATCCTGAGTTTCTGGCTCGGGGGCCTTAATCGCATCCACCTCGCTCTCATCGACGATGCGGATCTCCATGCTGCGCAGACGAGTGATGATCTCATCCATCAAGTCCACGGTCACGTGACCATTGGGCAGCGCTCCGTTCAGGTCTTCAAAGGTCAGGTAGTCCTGCTCCTTGGCCAGCATGATCAGATCGCGCAGACGGGCCTGCACCTCCGGTGCATTCAGGTCGTCATAGACCACGGTGGGGGCGGCGGATTGACTGGCGTTCTTGGGCGGACGGCCGCGGCGGCGTGGCGCACCATCCGCAGGCGGCGGTGGCTTCACGGGGGCCTCGGGGTTCTTGCGGGGACGGCCGCGCTGGCGCTTCGCTGGGGCTTCAGGTACAGGCACAGTGCTTCCATGGGAAGCGGCCTTGACTGATTTTGAAGATGCTTGCGCTGAAGGTTTTTTAGAGACGGCCATAGGTTCCGCAAACGCCCTTGCATCAAGGGTTCCAGGGGTCAGGGAGTATCCGAGGCCCGTCTGGTGCGGTCAAGGTATTCTTTGTTAAAGGCGAGGACCCTCTGCTGGAGCTTCGCAGCCTCGTCGGGCGACAGTCCTGGCTGCTTCAGTTTGAGCTGCGCTTGCTGCTTGAGGTAAAGGAGGCGCGACAGGTCCAAGGCCTCCCAGGCCTCGTGTGCAGCCTCCATGCCGCCGGCGGGCATGGGCTGTGCGAGCAATTGCGCGAAGGCTGCTTCCTCTTCCACAGGCAGGGTGGAAAAGAACGCGGCCTGGGCGGCATCGTCCACGGATTCGAAGTGAGCGCGCCACACCCGGTTGAGCAATTCGGTGCCGGGCAACGAGCTCAGCAGCGGCTCCAAATCCTGATCACGCAACCACTCCAGCACGTCCGTTTCTGACAAGGCTAGGCGGCAGAGCATTCTTGCCGTGGGATGCTGCGAGGTCAGTAGTTTGCGGCCCTCGTCCTTCGTCGTGCCCTGCTTTGCCACTGGGGCTTGCTTGTTGTTCTGCTGGCGACGCACAAAGATATCCACCTCTCGCCTCAGTGCATCCTCACTGACTCCGAGCTGGCCAGCGTGGCCACGAATCATCAGATCGCGCGCTGCCACGCTGGGGTTCGTCGCGATGGTCGCCGCCGTTTGCTCAATGAGCTGCACTTGATTGCGGAGGTCCGTGCCCTGCGTCGCCATCTTGTGTGTGATTTGGAAGTCCAGGAAGTCCGCTGCGCTGGCGATTAGCTTCGCAAACTCCTCCGGCCCTTGCTTGCGGATCAGCGAGTCCGGGTCCTCGCCCTTCGGTAACTTGGCCACCCTCACGGTCAGGCCCACGGGCGACAGGATTTGGAAGCTGCGCTCTGCGGCTTTGTATCCCGCATTGTCCGAGTCAAAGCACAGCACCACCTCGTCGCAGTGCCGCTTCAAGAGGCGCGCATGATACTCGGTAAAGGCCGTGCCTTGCGACGCGACCACGTTTTGAAAGCCCGCCTCATAAACCATCAGCGTGTCGATCTGGCCCTCGCACACGATGGCCCGTTCAGCCTTGGCGATAGCCCGTTTGCTCTTGTCGAAACCAAACAACACTTTGCTCTTCGAGAAAATCGGTGTCTCGGGCGAGTTCAGATACTTCGCCGCCTTTGCATCGGGATCGAGCAATCGCCCACTGAAGGCAATCACTTCGCCGTTCTCGTTGCAGATCGGGAACATTAGCCGGTGGCGGAAATACGGATACGATCGGCCATCGTCCCCCATCTTGAACACCCCGCCGTCCACCATCACATGCTCGGAGTATTTTTTGTCTGCGGCCCAGCGCCGCAGCACACTGCCTTGGTCGGGTGCATAGCCGATCTGCCAGTTTTTCGCCACGGCAGAGGTGATTCCGCGCCCCTTTAGATACTGCCGTGCCGCATCCGCCATCTCATGCCGCAGCAGCAGGGCGTGGAACCACTCCGCGAGGTCCTTGTGCATCTGCTTGAGCAGGGAGCGATGCCTCGCCTCGCGCTCCGTATTGGCGTCCCACACCTCTTCCTCAATGCGGATGCCCGCCGCCTCGGCCAAGCGCTTCACGGCCTCGGGAAAGGTTAGGCCATCGTGCTCTTGCAGGAAGCGAATCGCCGAGCCACCCACTCCGCAGCCAAAGCAGTGGTACGAGTTCCGCGAGGGGCTCACGTTGAACGACGGCGATTTCTCCGTGTGAAAGGGGCACAGGCCCGAGTAGTTCGATCCCGCGCGCTTCAGCTTCACGTAGCGCCCGACCAGCTCCACGATGTCCGTGGCGGCGATGATTTGCTGAATGGTCTCTTCCGGAATGCGGGGCATGGCTTGGGTCGCATGATGGAACAGGACGCGCTCCTCGCAAAAACAAAAGCGGACCGGAGTTGCCCCCGGTCCGCCGTTGTCTTTGGTTGTATTGAGGAAGCTAACCACCCCTGCCTCCCATGCAGAAGTGGCAAGCATCGACGCCACAGAATGCATAGTCCATACAGGGCGATAGTTTGTTCAATTTTTTTCATTCCCCTCGCTCACGGAAAGAAAAGAACCCCTTCTCAGGTTCCCTGCGCCTGCCCATGAAACGCCTGACCACCACCCTGCTCGCCCTCGTTCTCCTGCTTGGTTACAGCCAAGCCCAGACAGTAGAACCCAAAAAAGTCCCCGTAGCCCCCAAGCCCAAATCGGCCGTCAAGCCGAAGGCAACGGCCAAACCCGTCCTGCCCGCGATCAAGCCCACGCTTGCCAACGTCCCCTACGGGCGCGATCCCAGCCAAGTGGTGGACTTCTACAAGTCCAGCTCGGACAAGCCCGCGCCCTTGATGCTCTTCATCCATGGCGGCGGCTGGAATGGCGGCAGCAAGGATCGCGTCAGCGGCCTCAAGGAATGCCTGGACGCCGGATTGGCCGTCGTGTCCGTCGAGTATCGCTTCGTGCCCAAGGCCCACGCCGCTGGCATCAAGCCCCCTGTGAAATGGCCGCTGGAGGACGCCGCCCGCGCCCTGCAATTCGTCCGCAGCAAAGCTGCCGAGTGGAACATCGACCCTACCCGCATCGGTGCCAGCGGCGGCAGCGCTGGGGCATGTAGCAGCCTTTGGCTCGCCTTCCATGACGACATGGCCGACCCGAATAGCGTCGACGCCATTGCCCGTCAGTCCACGCGCCTTACCTGCGCCGCTGTCATCGGCGCACAGACCACGCTCGACCCGCAGCAGATGAAGGAATGGACACCCAACAGCCGCTACGGTGGCCATGCGTTCGGTCTCGTGCGAGACCCGAAGAACCCCAAGGCATTGGATGTGTCCTTCGAAGCCTTCCTGGTCAAGCGGGACGAGTTCATGCCGTGGATCAAGCAATACTCTCCCTACCACCTCGTCAGCGCCGGTGATCCCCCGATTTACATGACCTACACCGTAGCGCCCGGCCTGGGCAAAGAGCAGAAAGACCCTACGCACACCTCCAATTTCGGCGTCAAGCTCGAGGAGCACTGCAAAGCCAACAGCGTGCCCTGCGACCTATGGTATCCTGGCTCGACAGGCACTAAGATCGCCACGGCGCACGATTATCTGATCGCCACGCTCAAGGCCCAGTGATTCACTATTCAGCAGAGGAGTGATGGCTTGTGGCTGTCGCTCCTTTTTTTGTTCACTGCTTTTTCTGATGGCGCGGGCGAGGTTGAAACGTTGGTTTCCCTGATGCGACCTCCCTTGATCTTTGATTGTCATTTGGACCTGAGCCTGAACGCTCTGGAGTATAATCGTGACCTGCGTCTGCCTGTGCCGGAGCTTCGGCGGCGGGAGCTGGGAATGACCGATCTGAAGGGGAGAGAGAAGGGGACCACCGCCTTCCCTGAAATGCGGGCCGCCCGGATGGGCTTGTGCGTTGCCACGCAGCTCGCAGGCTGCATGGTGGGGGCGCGACCGATCGCGAACTGGATGTCGCCTCATCAGGCCTGGGCGCAAACGCAGGGTCAACTGGCCTGGTATCGTGCCATGGAGGAGGACGGCCAGATGCGTCAGATCAAGAATCGCACGGACCTGGACTCGGCCTTGGCCCTGTGGGAGAGCGATGCACCGGACGGATCGAAGCCGATCTGCTACATCCTCAGCCTCGAGGGGGCGGACAGCATCCGCTCTGTGGGGCATCTGGAGCAGGCCTGGGAGCAAGGGCTACGCGCGATGGGCCCAGCGCACTATGGCGTATGTCGCTACGCTTTTGGCCATGATCAAGTGGGCGGGCTGCCTGCTGCGGGCAAAGAGCTGATCCAGGAGATGGATCGCCTGGGCATGATCCTTGATGTGACGCATCTATCCGACGGGTGCTTCTGGGACGCGCTGGACGTCTTCCAGGGCACGCTGTGGGCCAGCCACTCGAACTGCCGCTCACTGGTGCCGGACCCTCGGCAGTTCAGCGACGAGCAGTTGAAGGCGATCATCCAGCGTGGTGGGGTGATCGGCGCTGCTCTGGACGCGTGGATGA
>CAXNNN010000203.1:0-6455 GCA_964203095.1 Verrucomicrobiaceae bacterium
GCCCTCCAGCGACAGCCAGCACCAGCGCGCCAACGAGAGGCAGCCATGGCCACACCTTGCCCGCAAGTCTCATTGCAGACTGAGCGTGTAAGCACCGGTATCAGTGCTGGAGTAGCCCTCCACTGCAATGGCATACGTGCCAGCCGCGAGTGATCGTGTGATACTGAAATTAGCGTTGGAACCGGTATCGTCCGCCTCAGTGAGGTAAGTGCCATCCGATTTGTAGAGCGTGCCATAGGTGTCTACGCTGCCCGTCGTGCGAATCGTCACTGTGCGTGCCGCCGTCAGGGTAAACTTGAAGTAATCCAGATCCGTTCCGGTGTCGATCACGCCTGCATTGCTGCTTGGCACGGACGATAGGGTGGAGGTGGCAATCGTGTTGCCATGGTCATCTGATGCTGCTTGGCCACTGCCCGTCAGCGTGATTGTGTAGGGGTTCTCGTCGGGATCGTTGCTACGCACGGTCAGGGTCGCTGTCGTCGCTCCTGCGGAGACTGGTGAGAAGGCGACGATGAACCTAGTCGTCTTGGCGGCGGCGACACTTGCGGCTGGCTGGGTGGTGACCGTGAAGCCACTGCCGCTGGTGACCGACACGCTGTTAACTGCCAAGGCACCTTTGCCCGTGTTCGCGATGGTGAAGGTCTTGCTCAGCGCAGCGCTGTTTACCGTGCGCGTGCCATAGGCGACACTGCCATCCATTGCGATAGTGCTCGTGCCGAGGCGCATGGCAATGTCCCCAACTGGAACTGGGGACGCCGAGAAGCTGGTGCTCAAACCATAGGCACCGGTGGTGGCCGTCGTCTTCCCACCCACTCGAACATACAGCGTAGTTGCGGCTGTCACATTGTAGGTCAGCCGGAAGTTCGGCGTGCCCGCACCATTGTCGTCCGTGAGCAACGCTGCACCGGAGCTACCCATCAGCGAGCCAACGACATCCGTGTTGCCCGTGGAGTCCACCATCAATGTACCCGGTGCGGTGATCATGATCTTGAACACGTCCAAATCGCCGCCCACAGCCAGATTACCGGTGGCGGTCGCGTTGATAGCCAAGGCGGTCGCATTGGCTGTTGTGTTGCTGTGATCATCTGTCGGCGTGCTGGTGCCGCCGATGTAGCTTTGAATCCATGGCTTCAGCGTCAGCGTGTTACCATAGATGCCGTATTCACCGGGGCGTGCGCAGCCATTGCCATAGCTCACCGTGCCCGCGTGCGCCCATGCACCGGCACTGTTGCGCACCATTAGCGGACCACCGCTGTCACCCTGACAAGTGTCAATACCACCGCTGACACGACCAGCAGCCAAATGTGTGCTGCCCAAGCCTGCGGCCGATCCACCAGCGGTAGCGAGCGACACCAACGGCAGGTCGACCTGCTGCAAGATGCTGGAACCAGAGCCGCCTTCACTCGTGGCGCCCCAACCAATTGCACGCGAGGAGATACCTGCTGCCACCTGAGCTGAGGTTTCCACCAAGGGAAGTGTGGAGCGCTCGGTCACTGCACGGGCGAGTTTCAGCAGGCAGAAGTCATACACGATCGCACCCTGTGCATTCTCCCCGTAGCTTGGATGCATGATGACTTGAGACACTGCGACACGAACCCCCTCTGACGCATTCCTCAAATCACGACCCCCAATCCAAACCTCCACAGACGAGGCTGGCGTGCCTTCCATGCAATGACCCGCTGTCAGCACCCACTGGGGTGCGACCAGTGCCGCACCGCAGAACTGGCCGGAGGAAGGCGTCGCCCCCTTCTCGATCAATGCTGTCACATAAGGGTAGGCACCCGCAGTCGCGTTGCCGCCACCGACGATGCGAACTGACTGCGCGACTGCAACATTGTGCAGGAAACAAACAAGAGCTGAGAGGAGGATAATTGCTTTCATTGTTGGCGGTATATTCGTGAAGTTTAACAAGAAATGATGCGCGCGCCTCCACAAATTAGCATTCCTTGGTGAAAAGGAGCCTCCTTGCCAAATCGTGTCCTACCGGGAATACTCCGCGCGTGGCATCTCTTCCCATCACCAAAACCCCCAAGTGCTACGTCGGCGGTGCCTTCATCCGCAGCGAGTCCGCCCGCGTGTATCCGATACATGATCAAAGCGGCACTTTTTTCGCCAACATCCCGCAATGCACGCGCAAGGACCTGCGCAACGCCGTCGAGGCTGCCGCCAAGGCTGGCCCAGGATGGGCAAAACGCACGGCCTACAATCGCGGGCAGATCATTTACCGTCTCGCGGAGATGCTCCAACCACGCAGCGCGGAAATGGTGGATGCCCTCATGCTGCACGGCACCACGAAGGCCGATGCCTCACGCGAGGTCAGCACCACCCTTGATCGCCTGATCCACTATGCAGGCTGGACTGACAAGTATGCGCAGCTACTCGGCAGTGTGAACCCTGTGGCATCGCCATATTTCAATTTCACCGTCACCGAGCCGATGGGCATTGTCGGCGTCCTCGCCCCGGAAGAGTATCCACTGCTCGCACTCGTCTCACTGATCGCCCCCGCGATTACCAGCGGCAATACAGTCGTGGCTTTGGTTTCCTCAACGAAACCTTACCCCGCCATCCTGCTCGGCGAAATGCTAGCCACCAGCGATCTGCCTGGCGGTGTGGTGAATCTACTCACTGGTTTCCGTGACGAAATCCTGCCCACCATGGCGACCCACGCGCACCTGCGGGCGATCAGTGGCGTGGCAACTTTAGAGGAACGTAAAGCGATCCAAGTCGGTGCAGCCGAAAGCATGAAGCGCCTGCGCCTGCGCAGGGCCGAGGACCCGACAGATTGGTTGGCAGACAGCGCCGAAGGCCTGGAAGACATTCAGAAGCTGGTTGAGTTCAAGACCACTTGGCATCCCATTGGGTCCTGAGTGCGCGCAGGTTGCGAGAGACTGTGCGTATCTTGCCGTGGACTTGTGGAGCATGGGCGAGCGTCCGTATGCTGGGAGCATGAATCCCTCCACCTGCCGCACCTTGAGCACGATTTGCTTTCAAGCGGGCCTGATCTCCGTCGTCCTTTCCATCGCTATTTGGTGGTTGCTGAATGGCGATGATGTCGAGACCCGAGCCCATGCTGAGCGCTTCGGCATTTTTGTCGGCCTGTGGGCTCCCACGCTACTGATCTTGTCGAACCGCTTTGACCGCTACGCCGACAAGGCCAAGCCGCTGCCAGGTTTGAGCGATGAGGTGATTCAGCGGCTCGACGAGCGTTGAGCTTGGCTCGTTTTGTCTTGGCAAGTGAGAGCCTTTCGCTCTGAATGGCAGATCATGAATTTTCCACGACTCCTGCCCCTGCTCTGTCTCACTTGCGCTCTCGGCCTACATGCCGAGGCACCCGCCTTCAACGATCCCCAACCGCAACGCTATGAACTGACGGCGCGTGCAAGCGAACTGGACAAGCGGGTGCAAGCCCACCCCGAGATTGAGTTCTTGATCGAGAACAAGGGCAAACCTGCCGACGTGCAGCAGGCCAGCGTGGACACCCGCGTGGCACCGCAGGGCAAGCTCATGATCTGGCTCATGGGGCATAGCCCAGGACTGTTCGAGCACATGAATAGCTACGGCATCCACGCCCTGCGCGTGCACTATGCAAACGGCTGGTTCGGCAAGTATGGCAAGATGTCACCCAACGAGGACCCACAAATCCTCGGCAAGATTCGTCTCGAAGCCGCCACCGGGGAAGACTTCAGCGAGTTGGTCAGCATTCCCAAGCCCGATGGCATGATGGAGCGTGCGTATCAGTTCGTGAAGTGGCTATCCAAGCAGCACCCACAGGGCAAGTGGGAGCAGTTCCTCAGCAAGGACGGCCAAGGCCTCGACTGGGAGAAGGTCATCATCTCTGGCAGCTCGCATGGTTCCACGACGGCGGCACGTTTTGCCAAGCATCAAAAGGTCGGCCGCGTGGTCATGCTCTGTGGTCCGCGCGATCAATACGACACCTGGCAGAGTTTGCCCTCCGCTACGCCCCAAGAGCGATACTTCGGCTTCAGCCACGTGCTCGATGGCGGATGGTCCGGCGACCACTACTGCCGCTCCTGGGAACTGCTCGGCCTGCATCAGTTCGGCCCCATCGTGAACGTTGACCACGCCAAACCGCCCTACGGCAACACCCGCCGACTCATCAGCGAAGCCGATGTCGGCGGCGACGACAAACGCGCCCACAGCTCCGTCACCCCCGGCAAAGCCTCGCCCAAAAACGACAAGGGTGAACTGCAATACGAACCTGTCTGGCGCTACCTCTACATGCACCCCGTGGAGCAGAAGGGCGATCCAGTGTCGCCAGACGACAATTGTTCGAAGGATCTTCGTGAGACTGCGAAGAAGTGAAGGCTGACAAGCTTTGACGCCTTCGGCATTTGTTCGGTGTTCACGCTCAAGCGTGAACACCGAACTCTGAATCAGTAGCTCTCCGCTGCTTCACTGAAGGCATAAGGGGCCTGATACGCACCGGTGCGTTCCTTCTCCAACTGCCTTAACAAGTCATTCAGTAACGACGACGCACCGAAGCGATAGCGGCGGTTGTTCAGCCATTCATCACCCAGCGTTTCCTTCACGGCGATCAGGAAGTGCAGTGCCTGCTTGGCGGTGCGGATGCCGCCCGCAGGCTTCATAGCGATGGCGATGCCGGTGTCCAAATAGAAGTCACGAATCGCCTCCAGCATCACCTGGTTGTTGCCCAGCGTGGCATTGATCGAGGTCTTGCCGGTGCTGGTCTTAATGAAGTCATTGGGACGAATCACGCGCATGGCCAGGAAGCTGGCGGCGCGGATGTTGTCATAGGTTTCTAGCTCGCTGACTTCCAGGATGACCTTCAGCGTGGCATTCCCACAGGCCTCGACAACTTGTGCGATCTCATCCTGCATCAAACCGAACTCGCCCGCGAGAAAAGCCCCGCGATTGATCACCATGTCGATCTCGTCCGCGCCATCGGCCATGGCAGTGCGCACCTCGGCAAGCCTTGTCTTCAGCGGGGCCTGACCGCTCGGGAACGCCGTGGCCACGGACGCTACCTTCACCGAGGTGCCACGCACAAGCTTCTTCGCATGCTTCACCATGGAAGGATACACGCACACCGCAGCGACTGGCGGCACATCGCCCATATCATGGGGCACCAGCGCCTTCTGGCATAGCGAGGCGACCTTGCCTGGCGTGTCCTTGCCTTCCAGCGTGGTCAGATCGACCATCGTCGTGGCCAGTCGCAGACCGAAGAGCTTGCTGTTTTTCTTCAGGCTGCGCGTCGCATACTTGGCCACTCGTTCCTCAATGCCCACCTGATCGACCGTGCCGATCTCGTGCAGCAGGCGTTTCATCGCAGCGTGTCCAGACATGGCTTGATCATTTCATCCATGCTCTGTGGTGACAATCGGAAACTCAAGCCTTCACGCTCTCTGGCGGCTTCTCAAAGAACGACGAGGTGCCCAGCAGAATGGCAGCGCTCACAACGCACGCGTCTGCCACATTGAAGCTCGGCCAGATCATAAAGCGCAGATCAAACTTCAAAAAGTCGACCACATAGCCATGCAGCATACGGTCGGTGAAATTGCCCGCGATGCCTGCATACAGCAGTCCAGCGGCCGTGCGGCTCATCGCTCCGGGAAACACTCCCTTCTTCCACATGATCGTGATCGCCACGGCAGCCGTTAGCGAGATAGCGCCAAAGACCCAGTTCGACCACCACTCGCCATTGCCCATACCAAAGGCCACGCCGGTATTGGCCGTATGATGAATCCAAAAGAAGCCGTCGATGATCGTGCTCTCGTGCGCGTTCAGCTCATAGTGCTTCACGATGTAAAGCTTCGACCACTGGTCGAGGATGTAGAGCGGCAGGCTGAAAAGCAGAAGAAGGCGGAGCATGACACATGGAAGCCACGTCGATATGTTCCGCAAATGCTTCGGTCGGGTGCCACCACTTATCATGAAGCGGTGGCTCGGGACGGGGTCGAACCGCCGACACTAGGATCTTCAATCTTCTGCTCCAGTCGCTCCAGATTCAGCGGCAGAACCTCGGCACGCGTGCAACTCACATTGCGGGCGGACTGGCAGAGGATGCGGTGCGAGCACAGCAAGACCTCGCCAACTTGGGCGTGAACCTGTTGGAAGCGGTGCGCGAGTATGTGCGCTGTCGAGAACTGATCGACGGCACGGGCTCGACGCTTCTCGGCATTGCGACGGATCACGCTAATGCTCATTCCCTGCGGCAACGTTCGCTCACGCTCAGAGCGTTGAAGGACCGCTTCCTTGCTGATCCCGAGATGAAGAAGCGTTCCAAGATTTACTTGGATGACCTGTGCTATCGCTGGCGTCGATTTGAGGATCATTTTGGGGCTGAAACCATCGTCACGGACATCACCACCGAGAAAGTGAGGGAGTGGCTGAACTCGCTGCCTGTCTCTGATCTCACGAAGGGCAACTTTCACCGCAACATCTCACCTGTGTTCTCCTATGCGACGTATGCGGGA
>CAXNNN010000204.1:0-6451 GCA_964203095.1 Verrucomicrobiaceae bacterium
ATGCCTGCCATTGCCTCATCAAAGGTCTCGCGCATGAACTCCACGCAGTTGGAGCACGCCGCCGTGTTGCCCGCGCGCAGCCAGTCACAGTGAATGTAGCGGCTGGCTCCCGTCCAGATCCCGAGCCAAAAGCTTTCGATGAGCTGCACCGGGTCGTAGGCTCGGTTCGACCCGCCCTGAGGCAGGTCCAGCGTGGCTAGATGCTCCCGGATGCCCGTCTGGTCGATAAATCGCTTCATCATCGCCATGCCAGCAAAGGGCGTCACTGGCTTGTCGGAATATTCAATGGGGCGCTTCACCATGAAGGTGATTCTCCCACACCCGTCAACCCCCTGGCCTGACAAGCGCTCAGCTTCTTTGCCTGCCTTCTATTGCATCATCTGGGTTGAATTCTGCTGGTGAATTCATGTTTAGGATCTTCGCATGGTTTCGGGTGGATTCGTTCGTTGTCATTCAGCCTCTTGCGGACATGATGAGGGGCTCTCTTTTCGCTATGGCCTTCGCGCGTAAATCCTCCTCCAGCGGCACCAGCAGTGGTTCCATGTCGAACGTTCACGTCATTCTCGGCACGGACGACGCGAAGGTGAAGGAGGCCGCCATGAAGGTGGTGCAAAAGTTCACCTCGCCTGACTCCGGCGACTTCGGCAACGACGTTATCGACGGCACGGCGGAGAACTCCGAGCACGCCGGGCAGATCTGCAATAACGTCATCCAAGCACTGCAAACGATCCCCTTCTTTGGCGGAGGGAAAGTGATCTGGCTCAAGGGCGCTAACTTCCTCGGCGATACTGTGGTGGGCCGCGCCGAGGCCTCGGTCACCGGCTTTGAAAACATTCTCGACGTGCTGGAGCAGGGCCTGCCGCTGGAAGTGCATTTCGTGCTCAGCACCAGCGGCATCGACAAGCGCCGAAACACCTACAAGCGCATCACTAAGCTGGCCAACACGCAGACCCACGACAAGCCTGACACCAGTCGCGCGGGCTGGGAGGGTGCCGTGCTCATGCAGGCCCAGGCCAAGGCACGTGAGCTGGGCATCACCTTTGAAAGCGGCGCGCTGGAACTCGTCGTGCAGATGGCCGGCGATGACACCCGCCAGCTGGAGAACGAGCTGGACAAGATCGACCTTTATCTGGGCGAGCGTCGTCGCGCAGGCCTGATCACGGTGCGCAATCTCGTTGCGGTTAGCCGCGCCGGCGTCGTGTGGGAGATCGGGAACTCCATTGGTGCCCGCGACTTGAAGCGCGCTTTGGAACTGCTCGGCGTGCTCATGTATCAGGGCCAGAACGCTATCGGCATCCTGCTCGGGGCCATCGTCCCGAAGGTGCGCAGCCTGCTGCTGGTGAAGGATTTGCTTTCCCGTCACAAACTGAACCGCAGCAGCTACAGCAACTTCAGTGTGTCGTTGGAAGCACTCCCCACCTCCGCCACGGCGCACCTGCCGCGCAAGAAAGATGGCTCCGGCTTCAATGTGTATCCGCTCTTCCTCTCGATTGACGAAGCTGCCCGTTTCAAGCTCAGCGAGCTGCACGCCGCGCTCGCGGCTTGTCTGGAAGCGAATGCGCGGCTGGTGACAACGCAGCTGGATGACAAGCTGGTGCTGGAGCGCCTGCTCATCGGCCTGCTGTCGCCGCAATAGACGGTTGAGAGTTCGTGGTGGAGAGCGGAGAGACAGTCACCTTCAAACACCTCAAACTCAGCACCTGACCGCCATGCCCCCGCTCACGATCATCACAGCCCTCGGCATTGGTGCCGTCAGTGGCGTCATCGCTGCGCTCTGCGGCGTAGGCGGCGGCGTGGTCATGGTGCCGTGCTTTGTTTATTTGATGAGCCTGGGTCAAAAGGACGCGGTCGCCACGTCTTTGATGGCCATGATCGGCACCGCGATCGTGGCGTCCACGCAGAATCTGAAGAACGGCTTTGGCGATTGGAAGATCGCCGCCGTGACCATGATAGGGGCAATGATCACGGCCTACCTCGCTGCTGATTGGTTGAAGAAATTCAGCGATGAAAAGCTAACGAAGGTCTTCGGGCTCATCATGCTCATCATGGGCGTGCGCATGCTGATCTGGGGCAAGGCGTGAATCATCGGCCCTGCCGCATCAGCGGGAAGATCGGACGAGGCTTGGGCTCGTCCTTGTTGATTTTAGAGGCCTCCTGGCGGGCAGCGTCTAGTTCGGCCTCGGTGGGCGGCTTCCGCTCTTCGCCCTTCTTGCCTTTGCCGAGGCTGAAGTAGTTTGAGCGCCAACGTGGCTTGCCCATCGGGCCTTCGCCACGGAATTCCAGCAGCTCACTCACGGGCCGCAGCACTAGGCCAGGCAGGCCGCGCATCCGGGCCTGTGCGGTGAGGTCGATGTCGTCCTTGATGAAGTCGATGTTGCCCTGCGCGACGAGGCGGAAGGCCCCGGTCAAAGCCTCGAAATCCTGTGTGACCACGAAGCCATCGGCGACTTGGAAATTGCAGTTCGCCTCGCGCGCGACGTTGTAATTTTTGATGTTCCCAGGCAGCAGCGCGCCAATCAACGGCGTCAGGGGGCCGAGCACGGGAAGCGCATACAGGTTGCCATTCAAGATGATCAGCACGCCCGCTCCCTTGAGCGCTTTCCAGTCGCTCAACTTGCCGGTGAAAGTGAAGTGCCCGGTAATGTCGCCCTCTGACTCATTGCCCGGCGCATACACCGAAGCGAAGCGCTCAAAGCTCATGGCCGTCATGCGCAGTTCCCCACGGTAGTCCTCAGGCTGATCGACAGCGTAGGCCCCTTTCAGCGTCACGGTGCCGCCCAGGACACTGGCTTGGATATCAAAGGGCGAACCCTCGCCCTCCGTGCCGGCCGTGACGCTCAGATTGGTGAAAGTCAAATCCTTGCCCAAAATGACCTGGCGGAAGTCACCCGCTTGCAGGTTCACGGAGTAGCCGCCGGGGGGCTTGAGTTCCACCTCGCCCTTGGCGCTGAGGGGGCCGTTGAAGAGCCGCCCTTTCACATCATAGGTCATGCGCGAGCCTTTGAAGGTGAACAGCCCCACCGGTGCCTGAATCACGTAATCACGCTTCCATAGAGGATACGTGGCCGTTCCCTCGGGGGCGGAAAACTTCACCCTGAGGTCCGCGCTGCCCTTGTCCGGTATAAAGGTGATGCTGCCGTCCAGCTCAATGTTCGTGTTCGGTCCGAAGCGATACTTCACCAGCACCTCGGCTGTCTTGCGTGCGAAGCAGCTCGTCAGCGGCACTGGGTCTGCCGTGCCGCGCACACCGGTCAGGTAGACCGTTTTGACCTCGTCATCCATGATCACTTCATCCGCTCTCACGATGCCCTCGCGCGGGATCATCGTCACATCACGGAAGATTTGCTTCTTGTTGAACAGCTCCAGATTTCCGGTCCAAGACTTGAACTCCACGCCACTGAACTTGAATTCATGCAACTCCAGTCGCCCGACCGTGCGGCAGGAGGCGGGTGAGGGCCCCGTGCCCTGACCCTCCACCTGCAGAAACAGGGTCGAAGCTTCTGTCAGCTCAAATTTGTTAATCAACTCCCGCGTTTTCTCCATCGGGATGAAGGCGAGAAATGCGTGGGGGTCCATCTTCACCACGGCCCGGTAGCGGAAGCCCTCCAGATCGCGCGACATGGCTTGCAGCGAAACGGTGCCCGTCTTGTGCCGCAGCAGCGCATCGCGAATGTAGTAGCCGTCTGGGCTGACGCCGAAGCTTGCGGTCAGGCCATCGAACACCTCCCCGCGCGTGGTGAAACGGCCAAACTTTAGGGCGCCCAGGGCCTGCACCGGGCGGCGAGGGGTGGCTTTCGGCCCCTTCACAAACCAGGTGCCCTCCAGCGTAAGGTTCGGTGGCGACGACTCGTAGAACACCACCTCGCGCAACTCATTGGACTGAAAAAATGACTGTGCCAACTGCGGTAGGTTCGCTGAGGTCGTCAGACGAAAGCTCACCTCATCGCCGCCCACAGGCCAGGAGGCATTGCCCTCGAACGTGCCCACGGCGTCGCGCAGCATCACGCGGCGGACATCGAGCAAGCCATCGCGATATTCCGCCACGGCGGACAATTCTTGGCAGACGTAGCCCTCGTGCACCACCCCGCGTGCGGCGAAGGTTAGTTCTGCCGTCAGCTTCTCGGGGCTGTCCAGGTTGCCATGCACATCCAGCGTCATGCGCGGCCGGTGTTGGAACGTGAACCGGTTCAGCCAGCGCAACCCGGCCTGAATGTCGGAGCGCCGCTCGCGCATGAAGTCCATGTTGGGCATGGTCGCCTTGCTCGGCGCGGTGGGCGTTGGCTGGCCTTTCTTGGCAATGGCCACTGGCTTGCTTGGCATCATCAGCGACCCCGTGATCACCACATGCACGCCTTCCAGATCGCCTTCCGCCTGCCGAATGTCCAGGCGGTCGTCCATGAGGAATAGACGCGCGTTGAAGTTCTTCAGGTTCAGCTCGCCCTGCTTGGGATCGCCTGGATCGAGGGGCAGCGACACGCTCGCCTCCATCAACTCCAGCGCCTCAACGAAGAATTTCTTCTCCATGAGCCTCCCGTAGTCCAGGTCCAGGTTCAGCCGGTCCATGCTCACGATCAGGGTTCGATGCGCCGCATCGCTGAACACCCGCACCTCTTGCGCGACCACGCCGTCAGCGATTCCCAGGCCTAGTCTTTGGAAGTCCAAATACACGCCACGCTGGCGAAACTCCTCAATCACGAACTTCCGCCACTGCTGCGTGAAGCTCTCGGTGAAGGAATACACGACCGCGCCCAGGAGACTGAGCGTGAGGCTGAAAAACAAAAGGCGACTGAGCAAGCGAAGCACGCTCTAGCTTACGCGGTGAAGTGCTGATGCCAATCAGTGGTTATCGGTAGCCAGAGGCTTCCGCATCCGCCGTTTCCCCGGTTGCACCCTGGGCCGCTAGGGCTAGGTTTAGACTCCCCTAACTTATGTGGAAAGGCAGGTTCTCACAACCCACAAGCGAACGTGTGCAGCGCTACGGTGAGTCAGTCTCGTTTGACTGGCGGCTGTATGCGCAGGACATCCGTGGCTCCATCGCGCAATCCAAGGCCTTGCTGAAAGCCCGCATCATCACCAAGGGTGAGCAGGCGGCCATCGAGCGCGGCTTGCTGGACATCCAGGCCGAGATCGAGAGCGGGAACTTCGAGTGGCAGGAGTCCCTTGAAGATGTGCACATGAACATCGAGGCCGAGCTGACCAAGCGTATTGGCCCCGCAGGAGCGAAGCTGCACACCGCGCGCAGCCGCAATGATCAAGTCGCCCTGGATGTGCGCTTGTATTGCCGGGAAGAGGTGGATGCCATCGTGGCCCACATTCTAGATTTGCAACGTGCTCTGGTGGAGTGCGCCGAGCGCAACAAGAAGGCGATCATGCCGGGCTACACGCACTTGCAGCGCGGGCAGCCGGTGTTGTTTGCCCATCATGTGCTGGCGTATGTGGAGATGCTTCATCGCGATGCGGATCGCCTGCTGGACGCGAGTGAGCGACTGAACGTGATGCCTCTCGGCTCCGGCGCGCTCGCGGGTTCGACCATTCTTTTGGACCGTGTGCTGGTGGCGCATGAGCTGGGCTTCCCGGCGATCACGCAGAACAGCATGGATGCGGTGAGCGACCGCGACTTCGTGGCGGAGATCCTTTTCTCCATCGCGCTCTGCGGCGTGCATCTGTCGCGCTTGAGCGAGGACATTATCCTGTGGGCCAGCGCCGAGTTTGGCTTCATCACGCTGAGCGATGCGCACACGACCGGCTCGTCGCTGATGCCGCAGAAGAAGAACCCGGACGTGGCTGAGCTGACCCGTGGCAAGACCGGTCGTTTGGTCGGCAACCTGATGGCGATCCTGACCATCCTCAAAGGTCTGCCGATGACCTACAATCGCGACATGCAAGAGGACAAGGAGCCGCTCTTTGACAGCATCGACACGATTAAGGCGGCGCTCGCTGTGTTTGCGGAAATGGTCAGTGGCATGGATGTGCGTGCCGAGCGCACCCAGGCCGCTGCGAGTGACCCCATGCTGCTGGCGACCGACCTCGCCGATTGGTTGGTGAAGCAAGGCGTGCCCTTCCGCCAGGCGCATGAGATCATTGGCAGGCTGGTGGCCTACTCCATTGAGCAGAAACGCGGCTTTGCCGACCTGAAGCTGAGCGAATACCAGCGCTTCTGGAGCGGCTTCAACAAGTCGGTCTATGACGTGCTGACCTTGGATGTCGCGCTTGCTGCCCGCAAGAACCCTGGGGCACCAAGCCCGAAGAACATCGCCGCGCAGTTGAAGCGCTGGCGCATGCAGTTGAGCGCCTGATGCAGCCTGCGTTTCCACTTTTTGATCTGCTGAAGGCGGAGGCTGGCTGGCAGCACACAAGCAGCACGTTCGTCGATGCGGGGCCGCATGTGCAGGTGGAGCACGCGAAGTTCACCACGCCCACACGGTCAGCGCCGGTGACGTGGACGATTGTG
>CAXNNN010000205.1:0-6442 GCA_964203095.1 Verrucomicrobiaceae bacterium
ATCGTGGAACTTCTTTGCGTGAAGCGGCGACGTAGCTACGTGTGAGCGCAACGCATGTCGAAAAACAAACGCCCCCACCGTCCGGCCGTCGCTGAGTCACCAGCGGCCGTTGCCTCGACTCCACCTGCGGGCAAGTCACAAACGCCATGGATTCTCTTGGGCCTCGCAGCGGGTGCCGTGGCTGTCGTTTGGTATGTCACACAGCCGCCCAAGTTCACCCCCGTGCCTGCACCAGCCGTCGTTGCCGCACCGAAGCCCACTGGCCCGATCATGGAAGACGAAGCGACCGCCTTCGCCGGGTATGCGGGTGACGCCGCGTGCAAGGCCTGCCATGCCGTGGAGTTCGAGAAATGGGCCAGCTCCAACCACGGCCTGGCCGAGCGACCGCTGCGCGATGATTTGGACAAGGCTGCCTTCGATCCAGCACACACCTTCAAGCATGGTAGCCAGACCACCACCGCCCAGCTCAAAGACGGCAAGGCCGAAGTAGTCGCCCTGGGGTTTGGCAATGAAGTGAAGCCCTTCGCCGTGGACCGCGTCATCGGGCACAACCCGCTGCGGCAATTCCTGATCAATGGCGAACGCGGATCCGTGCACACGCTGGAAGCCTGCTGGGACCCGAACAAGAAGGAGTGGTTCAACGTGTATGGCGATGAGGACCGCAAGCCGGGCGAGTGGGGTCACTGGACCGGTCGTGGCATGGTGTGGAATACGATGTGCGCAGGCTGCCACAACACTCGCGTGCGCAAGAACTACGACCACACCACGGACACCTTCAAAACGACGATGGCGGTCAAGTCCGTGAGCTGCGAGTCCTGCCACGGCCCCATGAAGCAGCACGCCGATGCTTATCTGGCAGGCAAACCGGAGACTTGCCCCAAGAAGCCGCTATCCAGAGATCAGATGCTCGACAGCTGCGCCATGTGCCATGCGCGCCGCACAGAGCTGACTGGCGACTTCAAGCCGGGCGACGCCTTCTTCGACCACCACTCGCTGGCCATTGTCGATCAGTCTGACATCTTTTACCCAGACGGCCAGATACGCGACGAGGACTATGAGTTCTCGTCCTTCCTCAGCAGCCGCATGCACCACGCTGGCGTTCGCTGCGTGGACTGCCACGACCCACACAGCGGCAAACGCATCCTGCCTGGCAATGACTTGTGCATGAGATGCCACACCGCAGGCGGCTACCCGAATGCGCCCACCATCATGCCAACGGCCCATTCGTTCCATGGCATCGACAGCACGGGCAACCAATGCATCAACTGCCACATGCCGCAGACCACCTACATGCAGCGGCACCCGCGCCATGACCACGGCTTCACCATTCCAGACCCCCTGCTGACCAAGCAGTTCGGCATCCCCAATGCCTGCAACAAGTGCCACACCGACAAGGACACCGACTGGTCGCTGGCCGCCGTTGAAAAATGGTATGGCGACAAGATGAACCGCCGCACGCGCCAGCGTGCCACCGTGATGGCCAAGGCGCGCCGTGGCGATGATGGGGCACGGGATGGCTTGTTAGCCGTGCTCGCCAGCGACGATACCCCATATTGGAAAGCCAGCGCTAGCCTGTTGCTGGATCGCTGGACCGGCAGCGACGCCGTGCGCGAGGCTTTGATCGGCCAGCTCAAGCATGAGCATCCTCTGGTGCGTGGCAGCGCGGTGCAATCCCTCGCGCCCCTGATCGAAATGAATGTCAGCGGTATTCGCAGCGCCCTGGAGCCCATGCTGAGCGATCCGGTGCGCAATGTGCGAGTGGCGGCAGCCTGGGCCTTGCGCAGTGATGTTGATCTCACCTCCACCGCTGGCAAGGAGCTGGAGCATATGCTGCACCTCAATGCGGATCAACCAAGTGGCCAGATGCAGCTGGGCCAGTTCCACTACGCGCGCAACAACGTGCCCAAGGCCATCGAGCACATGCAGCGCGCTGTCGAGTGGGACACTGGCTCACCGCCTTTCCGTCGCGATCTGGCGATGATGCACAGCATCGCAGGCGATGTGAAACGTGGCATTGCCGAACTGAACGAAGCCATCCGGTTGGCTCCCAAAGAAGCGCAGTATCGCTATGAACTCGGCCTCGCCTGGAATGAACTCGGCGACATGAACCAAGCCATCACAGCGTTGCGTGAAGCCGTGAAGCTGGAGCCGCGCCTGTCACGCGCCTGGTATAACCTCGGCCTGGGTCTCAATCAGCAAGGCAAGGTGCAGGAGGCCCTGGATACGCTAGCGCAAGGCTCATCGGCCAATCCCACCGACCCTGCCCTGCCCTATGTGCGTGCGACCATCTTGGCCAATGCGGGCCGTCGCGAGGAAGCCCAGGCGGAAGTGTTTCGTGTCCTGAACCTGCAACCGAATCACCGTGAGGCATTGCAACTGCGGGAGGCGCTGTCGCGATGAAATGGCTGCTGTGTCTGCTGCTAGCGCTCCCCGCCTGCAAGCCTGCACCGAACCCTGAACGTGCTTTCGTGCTTTATGACATCGCCTGGACCTGCGGCCAGCGTGACAGCCTCACGCCACTGCCGTATGACTGGCAGCGCTACCGAAACAAGCTCGTCGGCTTCGAAGAGGTGCCGCAGCGCGAGGCCTTGTTTCAAGGCGGCTATGACGATGGCTTCACGCAGCATCCTGAGGAACCCATCAGCGACCAAGTGAAGGACTATGATCGCGACTTCCGCCGAGGACGTGTGGATGCGTGGGCGAAGAAACCTGCGGAGGAGTCTTCAGCAGGCTATGTCGATGGACTCCAAGGCAAGCCACACGCGCATGGCAGACGGTATTGAGCAAGGAGCGACGGCATCTTGGCTCACTTGTAATCGTCACCATTCAAGCTGCGGGTCACGCTCTCCAGCCAGTCTTCCAACTGATGCTGCATCTGCGGCACGCGCTCGGGCTGCTCGGCATACAGCTCGCGGCTTTCATCGGGATCAGCGGCGAGGTCGTAGAGTTCCCACTTCACATCGCCGGTCTTCACATCCTGGATGCGGTGCAGCTTCCATTGACCATCCAGCCAGGCGGCATGGCCGGGGAAACTGTTGGTCGCCACCTGCTCTTTGATCTCGGCAGCATCGGGGCGAACGCGCAGAGGATCATTGGACTCGTGACCTGCCGTTTGATTAGCGAGGAGCTCCTCCATCCACTGCTTGGCAGGCGTCTTCATCCCGCCTTTCTTCGGCCAGTTCCAGAAGCCGATAGGCTTGGTGCGTTTGCTCTCCTTGCCATCCAAAAGCGGCAACAAACTCATGCCATCAAGCACAGGCTGGTTATCCATCGTGGCATCGACAATGTCGAGCACGGTCGGATAGATGTCCGAGGTGACGGCTGGCGCCTTGATCACACGTTCACCATCAAAGCGTGTCGGCCACTCCACCAGGCAGGGCACCAGCAGTCCGCCTTCATAAATCTGGGCCTTGTTGCCACGGCGACCACCACTGCTGCCGACCTTGGGCAGAGCACCGTTGTCGCTGTTATACCAGAGCAGCGTTTTCTCGCGGATGCCGAGTTGTTTGATCTCGCTGCGCAGGCGGCCAAAGGCACGATCCATTGCGGTGATCTCGCCATAGAAGTTCGCCTCTGCCGCAGGCAAGCCATTGTAGATCGCCTTGTCGGCTTCCAGGGGTTCATGCGGATCATGGGGTGAGCCAAACCAAACCACGGCCAGAAAGCGCTGCTTGGCTTCCACTTGAGCGCGAATGAACTTCAAGGCCACGTCCACCGTGACATCGGAGCTATCGCCCTTGAACGGCACGGCCTTGCCTTGATCGCTGAGGATTGGATCGACATCGAAGAAATTGGGCGACGACAGCCACTCATCAAAACCACTCGCACCGGGCGACACTGGGCTTTCCCTTTGCACCGAGCCCAGATGCCATTTGCCGAAGTGCCCGGTGCGGTAGCCCTTGGTCTTCAGCGCCTCCGCAATGGTGATCTCCTGGGGGCGAATCGTGGCCCCTGGCTGGAAGGTGCCATAGCGATTCGGCGTGCGGCCCGTCATCACACTGCCACGCGTAGGCGAGCACACCGGAGCCGCTGCATGGAAGTGGTCGAAGCGAATGCCCTCCTTGGCGAAGGCATCGAAGTTCGGCGTCTTCAGGTGCGGATGGCCATTGTATGCCATGTCGCCCCATCCTTGGTCATCCGCCATGACGAGCACGATGTTGGGCAGTTCCTCTGCGCCCACAGCGACCGATGAGACGAGGAAAGCCGAAACATAAAGAGTCCGCAAAATCATGCGCGAATCACAGCTCTCAGGCGGCAATTTGCCAAGCTTTGATTTGATCAAGCGAATCAGGAACCCGCTGCTGCAAGAAACTCAACGAGCCACTGCTCGAACCCTCAACTTTAACCTTTAATTTGAATTGGCGACCCATACGAGAATCGAACTCGTGTCGCATCCGTGAAAGGGATGTGTCCTAACCGCTAGACGAATGGGTCGTTTCTTGCGGGCCGTGATTGTGCCGCGTTTCACCGTGCCCGCAAGAAGAAATTACGATTTGTCAGCTATGCACAACATCACTTCATCCAGCGCTGCATCAAACCGCTCGAAGCAAGCGAACATGGCATAGCCTGCAAGGCCGCTGTCTTGGGCTTGGGCGCGGGTTTGGGGTCCAGGTTCTGCGCCAGTTCTTCTTCAGTCACCATGCTGGCCACACCATCCGCAGGGACTTCCAGTTTGGTCACCCACACCAAGGCGTTAAGCACGGCCTTGCGCACATTGTCATTGCCCCAGTTCTTGTGGAAGTGGCCGCCCGTGAAGCCAAAGCCGCGACCGCCATCAGCACGCTCCAAGGTCCACATCATGGTTTCTAGCTGGCCTTTCTCGGCTTGGATATGGGCATACGGCCCCTTGGGATAAACATACGGGCCATCGCGTGTGGCATCGGAGGGCGTGCTCACCAGGATCGGGGTGAAGCTAGCTGCGCCGTCCTTCGCTGGCTTCGTGCCATCGCCAAAAGCGGGGCGAAAGCGCATTTGGAAATACCACTCGTCATTGGTCATGAAGGGCTGCACGCCACTGGTCACTGGATGCGCAGCAAAGCTATCATACTTGGCATCCCACAGCGGGTTGCAGGAGAAGCTGTTCTCGTAGTGACCACCGAGCCATTCCTGGAATTCTTTGCCGGCTTGGTCCGGCACGACCTCGACGCCGTAGTGCATGGCTCCAAAGCCTACGCCCTTGGCAATCATGGCCCGCAGCGTCTCCAAGTGATTGGCCTGGACGGCGGGATGCCCTTTGCCGCCATCCGCATAGATGACCACAGCGTCGGCATCAGCGAAGGTCGCTTCGTCTTTGACCCAGCCCGTGTCGTGACGATCCACGACGAGGTTCGGGACTGCCTTCAAGCAGCTCTCCAGCAAGATCGTGCCCGCCCGAAACTCATGCATGCCAGGAGGATGCGAGGGCTTGCCCGCGATGAGCACGAGCTTGTGCTTACCATCGGGAGTGATGGCGGATGCCGTTGCAACGAGGCAGGTGAGGAGCAAGACGAGGGATTTCATGGCAAAGACGTGAGACGTTGAGAAGTCGAATTGGCTATCAAGAAGATGGACGAGAAGATTTCCGCCCACTAGCATGAACTGCGAAACTTCAGCCGTAAGTGCTTTCCGCCATCCAAGCCAACGAGCAATACGGCCGTTGGCCCCACCTCGACATCACCTTTCACTTCCCACCATGAAACGAATCCTAGCACTGCTTTCTCTGATCATCCTGCCCCTCACCGCCACCGCCCAGGTCGTCTACGAGGGCACGGATGGCCCTGGCAAAGGCAAGCACATCGTCTTGATCAGCGGCGACGAAGAATACCGCAGCGAGGAGGCCCTGCCCATGCTTGGAAAGCTGCTTAGCCAGCGCCATGGCTTCAAGTGCAGTGTGCTCTTCAGCGTGGATGCCAATGGCACGATCAACCCGAACAACGGCGCCAGCGTGACCGGCATCGAAGCACTCGACAGCGCGGACCTTTGTATTCTGCTCCTGCGTTTCCGCCACTGGCCCGATGCGCAGATGAAGCACTTCGACGACTACCTGAAGTCTGGCAAACCGATCATCGCATTGCGCACCAGCACTCACGCCTTCAACATCACCGACAAAGCCAGCGCCTATGACAAATACAGTTGGACCGCCAGCGAGGCAACCGGGTGGAAGGGCGGCTTCGGCAAGGCCGTGCTGGGCGAGACCTGGGTCAGCCACTGGGGCGTGCACAAAAAGGAAGCGACCAAGGGCATCATTCAAGAGGCCGCTGCCAGCGATCCGATTCTGCGTGGCGTGAGTGATCTGTTCGGAGACACAGACGTTTATGAAGCCGCCCCGCCTCCCGATGCCAAGATCCTGGTGCGTGGCCAAGTGCTGACCGGCATGACACCCGACAGCGCCCCTGCCGACTACGAGAAGAAGGACAAGTCCGGCAAGGTTCTGGGCAAGATCAACGACCCCATGCAGCCTGTG